>JANMWU010000415.1:0-6680 GCA_031380785.1 Gemmatimonadaceae bacterium | reverse complement strand
TCGAGCTTCGGGATAAGCTCTTTTCGTACGTAAGTGAATCCGCTGCCCCATGGTGATTGCAACCACTTCTGCGCGCCCGCGGCAAGGATGTCGATCGGCGTCTTCGAGACATCAAGTGGCAGCGCGCCCAGACCCTGAATGGCATCGACCACGAACCAGATCCCGCGCGCGCGACACGCCTGACCCACCGCGTCGAGATCGAACCGTGCGCCGCTGCAGAAGCTCACCCAGCTGAGCGCGACCACTTTCACATTCGGTCGCGATGCGATCGCCTCCAGCAGCGCCGACTCATCCGGAACGTCGTTCACACATGGCAGCCGCACGATGGTGGCACCGGTACGTTCGGCACGCTTGATCCACGGAAAGACATTGGCCGGGAATTCACGATCGACGGTGAGAATTTCGTCGCCCGCCTCGATTGGCAGCGAGAACGCGGCAAGGTTCACACCATGCGATGTGTTCGTAGTCAAAGCGATCTCGCCGACACTCGCACCAATCAGCCTCGCGAGAAGTTCCCGGGAGCGCTTCAGCGTCGGGAAGAAATGCTCGGCTTTCATGGTATGTGGCATCTGACGCAGCGCAACGTACGATGACACGGCGTCGGCGCACGACTGCGGATAGGCGCCGGTTGATGCGTTGTCCAGATAGACAACGTCGCTGTCTGCCATCCATGCATATTCGCGCTGCCGCACAGTGCTGAAGTCAGTCATGAGTCGGTACGCCGTGCCAGCCGGCGAGTCAGTTGACGAGGATCTGTGGCGTCGCGGAGTGCGTCACCAAGCAGATTGAATGCAAGCACTGCGCAGCCGATCGTGAGACCGGGGGCGAGCGACGTCCACGGCGCACGACGCAGCTGCGCCAGATCGCGGGCGTCCGCAATCATGCCGCCCCAGCTCGGCGTCGGCGGCTGTACTCCGAGCCCAAGAAAACTCAGCGAGGACTCCGCCATGATTGCCGCCGCAATGCCAAGCGTTCCCACGATCACCAGCGGCGCCGTCACCGCCGGCAGCACGTGCCGGAGCAGAATGCGCACATCGCTGCCGCCAAGCGCCCGCGCCGCCTGCACGTACTCCAGACCGCGCACCACCAGCACCTGTCCGCGCACAAGTCGCGCAACACCCGCCCAGCCGACGATGCCGATCGTCAGTGTCACAACGGTGAGGCTTGGCTGGAACGCTGCCACCATTGCGATCAGCAGCAGCAGCGTTGGAAACGCGAGCGTGACGTCGGCCACGCGCATTACAGTTTCATCAACCCAGCGGCCATAGAATCCGCTGACAAGTCCGAGTGTGCCGCCAACCAGCAGCGCGATGGCCTGGGCGCCAAGCCCGACCGACAGCGAAATGCGCGCACCGAACAACAGTCGGGCGAGAATGTCGCGGCCCTGAATGTCGGTGCCGAGCCAGTGTGCGCGCGACGGACGCATCAACTGCTGTCCCAGATCGATGGCGGTGGGATCGTGTGACGCGAGCAGCGGCGCCGCGATGGCGGCCGCAACCAGCGCCGTGAGAAGCATGAGGCCGATTACCGCACGCGCGTCGTGCCGCATGTGATGTACGGCGCTCCGATTCTCTGACGTCACAGAACTCGCGTGATCTGGCGCCGCCATTCTACATGCCGTCCGGCAACGGCGGCGCACCATCAGGCTGGTATTTCCACCGACGATGTTGCCAGAAGTACTGGCCTGGATACTGTCGAACCCAATATTCAAGTCGCGCGGTGAAAGTCGCGACGACCGCCGTGATATCCGCCTCTCGATCGCCAGTCTCCACCGGCGCAACCGGCTCGATTATCAACCGGTATTTCCGCGATGCCTGACGCACGGCGACGGCGAACACCATTGGCACGTTGAGTCGCTGCATGAACACGGCCGGCCCACGTGGAGTCTTCGCCAGCCTCCCGAAGAATGGCACGAAAGACGACGCCAGTCCGGCGACTCCCTGATCTACAAGTGAACCAACGATGCGATTCTCGCGCAGACTGCGCGGAATCTGTCGCACCGCCTGATCGTCGAAGATCACGCGCAATCCGTTCTGCTCACGCACTTCGGTGAGATACTTCTCGAACAGGCGGTTGCTCATGTGACGCGCAACAGCGTCGACCTGCGTGCCGTTCGCCGCTATGCAGGCGCCGCCGACTTCCCAGTTGCCGAGATGCCCGGTGACGAGAAGTGCACCGCGACCCTGCGCCAGTGCCGCGTCGACGTGCTCCCACCCATCAATCGATTCGAACAGGTCGATCATCGCCTGGCGCTGACACTTTTCCATCATCGCCGCTTCGATTGATGTGCGACCGAGGTTGTCATAGCTCTCGCGCGCGATCCGTCGGACGTCTTCGTCCGAAAACCCGGGAAACGCGAACCGGATCTGCGCCTCGGCCACACGTGCGCGAATGCCGGTACGGTATGCCAGCCGACCGAGCATTCCGCCGAAGTCTGAGGCGCTGTAAAACGGGATCAGCTTGAGCAGCGCGACCATGCCGCGAATGGCGATGTACTCGAGACGATGCTGCAACGTCGGTGGCGGCGGCACATCCGTCACCGGCACCGGCGGCGCTCTCAGGCGGCCACCTGTGCGGCAGCGGCTTCGCTGAGCACGCTCATGTACGCCTCAGACACCGCTGACAACCCACGTCGCGCTCGCACATCGGCCTGCGCAGCGTCGCCCATGCGCGTGATGTGCGACGGATCGGACTGCAACAGCGTGATCAGCGCGGCGCTTGCCAGCGCGTCGTCCCGCTCGGCGATAACGCCGGTTTCGCCGTGACGCACATAGCGTTCGGCCATCGTGCCGCGCGTGGCAACAACGGTACTGCCGAGCGCCATAGCGTCTAGTGTCGCAATCCCGCCGTCGTCGTGATCGGCCGCGACCCACACCAGATCGGCCGCCGCCAGCATCGGTGCGCGATCCACCGGATCACCCAGAATCGTAAGCGAGTCGCCCAGGCCGAGCGACGTGGCGTGGACGCGCACTTCGTTGACGTCGTGCGGCGTGCCGATGAGCAATGCGCGCAACGGATGACCGCGGCTGCGCATCGCCGCCACGGTGCGAAGCGCGGCGGCGGTAGCGCGCTGTGATTCGGGATCGGTGACGATGGCGATGGTGCTGGTGCCGATCGGCGTCGGCGCGGCGATCACCCGCTCGAACTGCAACGGATCCACCGCCAGATCAGCGATCAACCGGCCGCGCAATTTCTTCATCGGTTCCGACGCGCGCGCCTCCGCCTGAGAGCTGTGCACGAACCATGTCGGCGCGAGACGCACCGCAAGCCGCGTCTTGAGCGTGACCGGTGACGCGATCCCGGTGCGCATGCGGCGAAACACAGCGCCGCGCTTCGACCGTCGGATAGCCCATGCTGCCAGCAATTGTGCATCATCACCCGCAACAACGATGGCATCGCAGACGAACTCGCGCAGCGTCGCCGCTAACCGGTTGCCACCGCTGAACCATGTGCCGCGATTCTCCACCGGCAGGATCTCGAACACACCGCACGCCGCCGCGACATCAGATTCATCCGGACATGCGATCGCCACCGTCACCGCGCGCGCCGCCAACGCCTTGCCCACCTCGAGGTACACGCGCGCCAGACCATCCCATTCCGGCGCCGGGTGGTAGAACACGATGCGACTCATACGTGCGCCGTCACGGCGTCGGCACTCAGTTCGCGATCGCGAAATTGCAGGGTGTACAATCGATGGTAGGGGCCTCGCCGGGCGAGCAGCGCGTCATGGGTGCCTCGCTCGACAATCCGTCCGCGATCGAGCACCAGAATCTGCTGTGCATGCTCCACGGTGCTCAGGCGATGGGCGATAACGAACACGGTGCGGCCTGCCAGCAACCGGTCGATCGCCTCCTGCACCAGGCGCTCGCTTTCAGTGTCCAGCGCCGACGTGGCTTCGTCGAGAATAAGGATCGGAGGATCACTCAGCAGCGCACGCGCAATGGCGATGCGCTGCCGCTGACCGCCACTCAGGCGCGTGCCGCGCTCACCGAGCACGGTGTCATAACCCTGTGGCAACTCGGTGATGAACTGATGCGCGTTGGCCGCGCGCGCAGCCGCCTCGATCTGTGACTGCGTGTACACGCCCGGTGCGCCGAACGCGATGTTGGCGCGCACAGTGTCGTTGAAGAGGACCGTATCCTGACTGACGATGCCGGTCAGTTTGCGCAGCGACGTCAGACGTATTTCCTGCAGGTCGATGTCGTCGAGCAGAATGCGGCCCGACGTCGGCGCGTTGAAGCGCGGCACCAGATCAACCAGCGTGCTCTTGCCGGAACCGCTGGCGCCGACGAGTGCCACGATCTCGCCCTTCGGTGCATCGAAGCTGACATCGCTCAGCACCGGCTCGTCGCCGTAGGTAAAGGAGACGTGTTCGAATCGCACACCCTCGTTCAGGGTTGTTACGTCGCGCGTGCCGTGGTCCGCCTTCGCTTCCGTCGTCTCGTCAAGTACGTCGAACAACCGTTCCGCGCTGGCCATGGACGATTGCGCGGTGGCCGGTACCTGAGAGATCTGCTTGAGCGGCTGCAGCATTCGCAGCACGATCACAAGAAAAGTGATCAGGTCCGCACCGTTCATGGTGTGATCCACCAGCACTTGCCGCGCGCCGATCCAGAGCACGAGCACGGCGATGGCAGTACCGGCAACTTCCGTGAGCGGCTGCGAAAGCACGCCGAGCGCCGCCACACGCGTCATCGCCTTCGCATATCTACCGCTGGCGTCGGTGAAACGAACGGATTCGTGCGGCTCGGCGCCGGTTGCTTTCACAAGCCGGATTCCGCTCACCGCTTCAGCCACGATACTGGTCATCTCGCCGTATTCGTTGCTGAGGCGGCGATGGCGCTTGCGCAGCTTCCTGAGGATTGGCTGCAACGCACCGATCAGCAGCGGTGCCAACACCAGCGACACCAGCGTCAGCTTCCAGCTCAGCGACACCAGCGCCACGACGCTGACGATGACCGTCGCGCCACTCTGCAGTGAACGCGTGACCAGTTCCGTGATCAGCGCCTTGCTCTGCGCGGTGTCGGTGAGAATGCGCGCCACCACCTGACCGGTCTTGGTGCGCTGAAAATACGACAGTGGCAGCTGTACCAGATGGCGGTAAACGGTATCGCGCAGATCGCGCGTGACGAGTTCCTGGAGTCCGGCACCCAGCTGGCCGCTGAGCCACGCGAACACATTCTTGAGCGTGATTGCGGCCAGGATGATCAGCACCACCGTCTGCAACGACCCCATCTTGTCCGACGGGTCGAGATAGTGGCCGATTGCCCTGTTCAGAATCCGCTGCACACCGCCGGTCGCGACTTGCTGCGTGGCTGTCTGCCCGATACCAAACAGCGTCTGCAGAAACGGAATCAGCAGCGCCAGCGATGCCACATCGAGCACGGCGACGAGCAGGTTGCAGGCGATCGTGGCAGCCATGCGCCACGAGTGCGGGCGCAGGATTCCCAGCAGGCGGCGGTACACGGTCAGCGGCGGGGCACGAGTTTCACAAGCGGCAGGATCATCTCTTCGGGGCTCACACCGCCGTGAAAGAAACCGCCGCGATATCGGCCCTGGTATTCGCGCAGCTTCGTCGGATACACAAAATAGCAGTCGGCCGCGGCCAGCAGCGTGTTCTTGCCCAGTCCGCGCCGAGGCAGTCGCAACGCATCAGCATTGGGAAACAGCAGCGCCTGTTCCTGCTTCTCGGCTCGCAGATCCTCGCCGAACTTGTAGCGCAGGTTATGTGTCGCATCACGTCGCGCAAACACGGTTGCCGGCGTCTGGCACAAAATCGAGCCGTGATCGCTGGTGAGAATCACCGTGATCTTCTTGCGCGCCGCTTCCTTCAGCACCGTGAACAGCGCCGAACGTTCGAACCACTGCCGCGTGAGCCGGCGCAACGCCACTTCGTCCTTCGCCACTTCCAGCAGCACCGAATTGTCCGATCGGCTGTGCGTGAGCAGATCGACGAAGTTGAATACGAACGCGCTCACACCTTCCGCCACCACCGCCGATGAGACCTTTCGCTCCAGCTCTTCCGACTCGTGCGGTGTGCTGATCTTGTGATAGCGCACCGGCACGTTGTGCCCAAGTTCCTTCAGCTGAAGCTCCAGCAGCTGTCGCTCATGTGCATTGAGCGACTCGTCTTCGCGCTCCTTCCACCAGTCGGGATACATGCCTGCCATCTCGCCCGGAAAGAGCCCGCTGAACAGCGCATTTCGCGAGTACGGTGTGGCCGTCGGCAGGATGGAGTAGTAGTGCGAACGCTCCTCGTTAAACCACTGGCCCAACAGCGGAGCCAGTCCGAGCCACTGATCGAGACGCAAGCAGTCCACCACGATGAAGCAGGCTGCTTTCTCGGTGGTCAGCAGCGGCGCGACGTGCTCGGACACGATGTCGATCGACAGCGGCGGGCGATCACCCTCCAGGTCCGCCAGCCACGACGGATACTGGCGGCGGATGAAATGCCCGAACTCGCGACGCATCGCCGGATACAGGCCCACGAGTGATTCGCGCAGCCCACCTTCACCGGCCTCGTCGAGTGCCACATCCCATCGCGTCACTTCGGCGGTGCGCTCTATCCAGCCGCGCCAGTCGCTGCTGTACCCTTCGATCTCGAACGCGCGGAAGCGCTCGACGAACTCGCGCGCCAACGCCTGCTGACGGAGCCGCGTGCCGTCGAGAATGCGCGTGAT
>JANMWU010000694.1:0-11154 GCA_031380785.1 Gemmatimonadaceae bacterium | reverse complement strand
GGTACGCGCTCACCCAACGCATCATCTTCGCACCGGTAAAGTCACCGTGTTTTGTTGTCGCCAGCACAACTCCGGTGTCGGCAACCCCCGTGGGGTCGGCGACAATGGCCCGCACCAGTTTCGGCGCGTCACTCATCACCCTGACAGTATTCGCAGTCTCGAGCGCGGCGAAGTACACGCTCTCGGCACGCTGAACCGCAAGCTGTCTGACTACGAGCGCAACTGGCGCGGCGGCCTCGGCGTATGTCAGGCGGTAAATGATGTGGACGCCGAAAGGCGATGAGATGAGCCCTGAGATTGCACCGGGCCTGGTGGCGAGGACACCTGCCTCGAAAACAGGCACCATGACTGCGCGCCGCGCCGGCCAGGCAGGCAGCAGACCACCCACTCGCGCCGAGACTTCGTCGGTGCTGTATTTGCGCGCGTTAGCTGCGAAGTTCGCGGTCGTCAGAGCGCGGCGGAGCGAGTCGATGCTTTGCCGGATCGCAGTGCGCTGGATCGGCAGCGCCGTCTGCGGTACGGCGAGCAGAATCTGGCGAGCAGCCAGAATCTGCCCACCGTCATACATGGCCCGGGGATCGCCAATGGTCAGCGGCCACGTTTTGCTCACGCGCTCGTACCAGAGTCGCGCGCGCGCATTGGCTACCTGGGCCCATGTTGCCCGATCGAGCAACGTTTCATCACTGAGCGAATCGCCCGTCGCGGCAGCTTTCGCGAGCAATTGGGAGTCGATCCACTGATCGACGATTGCGGTCACCTCTTCTTTCCGCAGTGGCACCGTGGAGCGTCCAAGGAGCCCGGCAAGCGACTGCACCGAAAGTTGCGCCGCACCCGCCGTCGCAACCGTCACGGTCTTTTCGCTCGGCGGTTTCTCTCCGCAGCTGATGATACCAACCAGCACGCCGCCAGCGACGGCGACCAGAGCCACTTTCTTCATGCGATTCAGGGCGGTGGAGGGATGCGACAATGGTCGACGATCGAGCCGCGGACCGGTTTCCACGCAAGCCGATACCGCGAATCGCCGACGTCCAGCTCAAATCTGCCCGATTGCTGGTTGCAGGCTGACGATTATCGCTGAACGAAGCAGGGCGCGACCGTGTACCGGTCGCGCCCTGTTTCGTCAACTGCAGCAGCTTCAGAATCTGATCAGGAGATGCGACGGCGACGCGACAGCACACCAAGGACGACGAGTCCGGCAGCCATCAAACCGAATGTGGCCGGCTCAGGGACAAGAAAGCCGTTGATGAAGTCGCGATGGATGTAGACCGGAACGAAACCGTTGAACTCACCGAAGCTGCTGTTCAGCCCTGCCAGAATATCGCCAAAGCCGGTACCGAACGAGAGCCCGTACGACGTGACGGATGCGATCTGTCCATTGCTGAACTGCGGGCCGCCTGAATCGCCACCTGCGACACTCACTTCGGTCGCACCGCGGCCGAGATTGCAGTACTTGGAGCTGGTCGCGTTGAGTGTGCCGATCGCGGCGGCGATGCGACAGGACGCATCGTTGGCCGCAAGTCCGTTGTCGAAGTCCGAGACGTAGGAGTTGTCGATATTCGCGAGACCGAAGAAATTCTTGCCGGTGGCAGAATTGCGGTTAGTCCAGAAGCCACCAAAGTCGGAATCACCAAAGCGGAAATCGTAGCGGTTGTCGCCCTGACGAAGCCGGCCCGTTCCGAGGTTCGCGCCGACGTTCCCGCCGCCATTTGAGCGGGCTCCGTATCCCGCCACGTTGAAATCGACACCCGTCAGCGTTGGCGGCGTGAACAAACCGTACGACAGCGCGGACGCTGGCGCAGGGGCCGACATTTGCAGGACGGCGATGTCGTTCTGGTCGATGACCTCACCGGTGTAGAGGGGATGAACGATGTACCGGCTGATCGTGCGTGACGCCGCCGTCGCGGAGGCGAACGGAACGCCGTCAACGTCGCTCTCCGGGAAATAGACAGTTGTCGAAACCGGACTGGCCGATCCGGGCCCGCCCGAGACGCAGTGTGCCGCGGTCAGGATGGACTGACGATCCGCGAGCAGTGACCCGCTGCAGATGAACGCGTCGCCGTTTGCGTAGCGCATGATCAGCGTTACGACGCCGCTGTACTGCTGACCCGGACCCGCCGGCGCGGTGTAAATCGGATTGCCACCCGACGCAACCGTACCTGTTGACGTGACGCCCACAATTGTGCTCTGGGCCTGCCACGCCAGTCCATTCGGCCCGACTCCCGACGCCACGCGCTGGGCATTGGCAGCCGAGCTCACGGCCACGCCAAGTGCGGCGATTACAGCAAAAACTCTCATGTGCGACTCCTCCGGGTGTTGATGTTGCCACCGGCGAGGCAGCAGCGCCGCGAGGCCCAATCCTCGCGAGCACCCAACATCGAGGTCGGAGGGAGCAATTCACGTTCCCGTCAGAAGTTCCGTCAGAAGGGGGCCAAAGGGGTGCCGAGCTGAAGCGTGCAGAAACTGATAGCACGGCAATCTCAGCTGTGGAACTGTATCCCCCATATAGACTTCACTCCTGTTGAGCTCGGAATTGTGTGACTGGTATAATGCGGCGGATTTTGCCTGGCATACTCAGCAGTAAAGTGGCTGCCGTGGCGTTCTCCCTACACATTCGATGCACCAGACTCATGCATACAGGGCAGGCGGTTTATCCGTCCCTATCCGACACCAATGTGCGTCTTACACGACCGGCGACGGCACCCCGATCTTCAGCGACAGTCCACTAGAGTATGACAGCCGCCCGGCAATAGCGTCCTCGATCCATCCTCTGACCGAGCCTTCCCGTGCCTGTTCCAGCACTGCCCGCGTTGCCGCCACGGTCCGCCACCGAGATCGTGGATGGCGCGATACAACTGATCCGCCCGCACTTCGGCTACTTCCTGCGCATCGCCGCGGTCGGCGCCATACCGGCACTGATCAACTCCATTGCATCGCTGCTGCTGAATCAGGGCGGCGCCACCGATGCGGTTTCGGTGCTGCGCCGACAGACCGAACTTGTTCCACTGCTGCTGACGCTTCTCGTGTACCTCTGTGCCCTGCTGCAATCGGCAGCAATCGTCACGGGTGCATTGGCTGTGCTGCGCGGCGACATGCTGCCGCCAGTCTGGTCGGCATTTCTGTCAGCGCTCAAACGCCTGCCGGCGATCGTTGGATCGTATCTGTTGATCATCGCAATGTTTGTGGTGGCGCTCATTCCCTTGTTCATTGTGGTCGGAATTGCGTCGGTGGCGATGAGCAGCACCGTTGCTGCCGCAGGTTCGGGCGCGGCCAGCACGGTTGCCGTGGCCGTGTTCGCGCTGGTCGCGCTGGTTTTCATTTTGTTCATCAGTACAGTTCTGTTCGCGCAAATCGCGCTCATGATAACGCTGGTGATTGCGGAAGAGATTGGCCCGTTCGCGGCGCTCAAGCGTGCGCAGTCACTGTCACGAGGGAATTACGGCCTGCTGGCCCGGACATATGGGCTCGTCGTTCTGATCATGGGCGTTCTCACGAGTGTGATGGTTTCGGTCGCGATCGGCTTTCTGGAACAGCAGCAGCTCGTGCAATCAATATTCAGCGTCCTCTTCATCCCCGTCGCGCCGATCATCGGCAGCATCGGCCTGCTGACATATTCCGACCTGCGGGTCCGGCGCGAGGGCGCCGATATGGATGCATCGCTGGACGCACTGACCGACGCTGCCATCCCGACGCTCTGAATTGCGCGTGCAGTTGCAGACCCCGTTTCCAGCGGCAGCGGTGCGCGATACCATCGCGCGCATCGTGCTCGAACGCGGCTATCGTCGCAGCGTCACTGCCACGCTGCTGTCGCGATTCTGGGACTGGCTGTCCGATCTCCTGAGCCGTCTTTTCGAACAGGCAGCGGGCAGTCGCGGCACGTACCTGATTTCGATGACGGTGCTCGGACTCCTGGTTGTCAGCAGCGTGGCGCGTGCCGTCATCGTCGCTCGAGCGCGGCGACTGGTGGCAGATCGGCGTGAGGTGCCGGCGACAGCCGATGAACAGCTGGCCGAAGCCCGCGCACTGGCGGCGCAGGGCGCGTACGTCGAGGCCGCGCACCGTTTGTATGCGGCGGTGGTGACACGGCTCATCGAACAGCGCCGCGTACGGCGACACGCGTCGAAGACTGTCGGTGACTATTGGCGCGAACTGCGCGCGGCGGGCGACGTGCTGGCACCAGCGTACCGCGACTTCGCGAACACTTACGACGTCGTGGCGTACGGTGACGGTCGCTGCGACAACGTTCGGTATGCGCGTCTCGAGCAATTGGCGTCATCACTGCTGCAATCGCAGCTGCCGCCTGCCGTTCGCGCCGCCTGATGGCGCCAGACGCAGCGATTCCGGAATCAACGTCGATGGACGCTGCACTCGCACAACAGCGTGCGCGTCGTGGCACGCTGATCACCTTGGCCATCCTTGGCGCACTGGTCGCGGTGGTGGTGCTGCTCACACCCGTGAGCGATACCAGCTTTGACACGCGCCTCACGACGCGGCGTTTCGGTAACGGAAATGCGCGGCTGGCTTCCGATCTGGCGCGACGCCTGGGCTGGACGGTGCGCGACGTCGACGCACCGCTCACCGCGCCGCTCGATACCAGCACGACATACCTGATCTTCGCCGGACCGACGCCGATGCCAACCGCCGAACGCGTTGCGGTGCTGACTGCGGTGCGAGGCGGCGCGGGCCTGCTGGTCGCGCCCAACAGCGACGGTGAGTTCGAGCTCCTCGATTCGCTCGGCCTCCGTACCGCCACGCCGGGCACGGTGGAGCTCACGCCGCTGGGCAACTGTGCGGCGGAGACCGATCCACTGGCTGCACTGCGCGTCCGGACCCGGATGCAGACATTCAGCACCAAGCCCGCCACGGATTCGTCGGCGCGCGGACTGGTGCCGTTTCCGGCGCACGCGCTCACGCTTCTCTCGAGTGAAGTCCGGGTAGCGTCGTCCGGCGACAAGGGGGAGAGGGAGAGTGAGAGTGACAGCGACAGCACCGGCGTCGATACGTCGCACACATCGAAGACTTCCAACGCACCGGCGAAACACGAGTCGCAGCCGACAATCGTCGCATTTCCGCTTGGACGGGGGCGCGTGGTGGCGCTGGCGGATCCAGATGTGCTGCGCACTGATCAGATGCGCAACTGCGCACAGGGGTCGGCGCTGAGTGTGGTGCGCAGTCTTGAATATCTGACCCACGGCCGCGCGCGCACACTGGTTTTCGCCGAGTTCTACCAGACGCCGTCGAGCGACGGTGCCGGGGTGGTGATGTGGGAGTGGCTGCGATTCAGCGAATTGGGACGCGCCGTGCTGACGCTCTTCGCGGCGGGTCTCGTACTCATTGCTGCGCGTGGGCGCCGCACGCTGGCGCCGCTGTATCGCCTGCGCGAGGAACGCCGATCGCCGCTGGAGCATGTCGACGCGCTTGCCACGGCCTGGCGCGCGGTGCGCGGTACACGCACCGTGGCACGCATGCTGGCGCGGGGCATCAGGCGCCGGCACGCTGCCGGACGCTGGCGCACGCTGGACGACACAGCGTTTCTCGCCGCGCTCGCGGAGCGCCATCCGTCGATTGCCGACGATGCCGCGCTGCTGACACGCGCCATCGAATCACCGGCTGCACCGTCCGACCTTCCTGCGCTGCGCACCGCCGCAGCGCACATTGATGCGGAGTGCCTCACTCCGTGACCGACATTTCTTCTGCACATGACCACGCCTGATCAGTCGTTTCTTCCGGCCGATGCCGTCGCCGCTCTGCGCACCGCGATTCGCCGCCGCATCGTGGGCCAGGATCTCGCCATCGACGAACTTCTGGCCGCGCTGCTGGCCCGCGGCCACGTGCTGCTCGAGGGTGTGCCCGGTGTTGCCAAGACGCTGCTGGTGCGCGTAGTGGCCGCTGCGTGTGGTGTGCGCTTTGGACGCATTCAGTTTACGCCAGACCTGATGCCGGCCGACATCACCGGTACGTCAGTGCTGCGCGGCTCCGACGGGCGATTCGAGTTTCGACCCGGTCCGCTGTTCGCCGATGTCATCCTGGCCGACGAGATCAATCGGGCACCGGCCAAGACGCAGGCGGCGTTGCTGGAAGCGATGCAGGAGAAACAGGTGACGGTGGACGGCACGCGTCACGATCTGGGACAGCGCTTTACCGTGGTGGCGACGCAGAATCCGGTCGAATTCGAAGGCACGTATCCATTGCCCGAGGCGCAACTCGATCGCTTTCTGGTCAAGGTGCGCGTGGGATATCCAGCGGCCGCCGATGAACTGACGATGCTGCACGCGCACGCACGCGGTGACGATCCTGAGCGCGCTGTAGGCACCGACAACGTGGCGATTTCCGGCGAGCAGCTGGACGCGCTTCGTGCTGCAACCGATCGAGTGACGATCGCGCCCGAAGTCGTGGGCTACATTGCCGCCATCGTGCGAGCAACGCGCGAAGATCCGGCCCTGGCCCTTGGCGCGTCACCGCGCGCAGCCGTGGCGCTGTTGCGACTTTCGCGTGCCGCCGCGCTGCTGGCCGGCCGTGATTTTGTGACCCCGGATGACGTAAAGGGATTCGCGCCCGCCGCGCTTCGCCATCGACTGATCCTGAGTCCGGAACTGGACGTGGAAGGTCGCACAACCGACGATGTGCTGGCGGCGGTGCTGTTGCGGGTGCCGGCTCCGGTCTGAGACTGTGATCCGCCGCCTCTTCTCGCTGCTGATCAGCTTTGTTCCGACAGCACGGCTGGCGCTTGCACTCGCCGTGGCGGCACTGCTGTGGCTTGTGCCAATGCCGTCGCCGTGGACTTACGCCGTGGGCGCGGCGGCGATCGGTCTCGTGCTCGTTGCCGCACTCTGGGACATGCTGCAGCTGCCGTCGCGGGACGCGATCGTCGTGACGCGGCATGCGCCGCCGCAACTGGGCTCCGGCGACGACGACGAGATCGAATACACCATCGCATCCTCCTGGCCACGAAAGGTCCGATTGGAGCTGGCCGAACGTGTGCCGGCGTCGCTTGGTGGCCATGGCGTCCGTAGCGGGACGATGGACCTTCCGACACTGGAGACCGCATTGCGTCGCACGCCGATCCGGGGGCTGCGCCGTGGTCCGGCGGCACTCGGTACGGTGGCCGTGCGCGTGCACGGTGCGCTTGGCCTGGTGGATGTGATCCGCGATATCGGGATCGACGATGCAGTGGATGTGGTACCGTCGCTGTCGCAGGTGCGGCGCTTTCGGCTGCTGGCGGTGCAGCGCCGCCTGCGTGACGCGGGGGTACGACAGATCCGTCGCCGCGGCGGCGGAATGGCATTCGATGCGCTGCGCTCCTATGTACCGGGCGACGATCCGCGTCACATCGACTGGAAAGCGAGCGGGCGGCGCGGCACCGCACAGGTACGCGAATACACCGTTGAGCAGGGGCAGACGGTGATTCTCGCGCTTGACTCGGGCCGATTGATGACGCAACTCGCCGGCGATCGCACGCGCTTTGAGTATGCGATCAATTCCTGCCTGGTGCTGGCGGATGTGGCTTTGCAGGGCCGCGACAAGATCGGCCTGCTGGTGTTCGATGATGAGATTCGTGGCTGGGTTCCGCCATCCACCGGCACCGCCGCCATGCGTGCAATCCGCAGCACACTTGCAGGGTGCGATGCGCGGTTGGTGGAACCGGACTACGCCCTCGCCTTTCGCACGCTGGCGCAGCGGCAGCGCTCTCGCGCGCTGGTGATCTGCCTCAGCGATGTGATCGATGTGCGTGCCAGTCGCGCGGTGGTGACGCAGACGCGGCATGCGGCGCTTCGGCACATCACCGTGTTTCTGGCACTGCGCAATGACGCGCTGGTGGCTGCGGCGCAGCCGTCGGTGGCGGCTGGCGAAACCGACGCCTGGCGCGGAGCGGCCGCCGAGTCCTTGCTCGATGCGCGCGCCGATGCGCTGCTGCGCATGCGTCGCGCCGGCGTGCAGGTGCTGGATGTGGCGCCATACGCGATGAGTGCGGCGCTGGTGAATCGCTACCTGTCCATCAAGGCGCGCGGGGAGTTGTAGGCACCGGATCCCGCCCGCGTCCGAGCGAGAAGTACCACGCGATGAAGATCGCGGTGATCACTGACGTCGCGTACTTCGCACTGTCGGGCAGTCGTGACGGTGAGATGTTGCCTTCAATCATGCCGGCCATGATGAGGAACATCACCACGCACGCCACCAGGCGCAGCGAGCGCACGCCGTTGGCGGCCAGCGCTTCGCGACGCGTGCGATCGCCGGGCACCAGGATGGCGGTGGCGAGCAGCAAGCCGGCCGCGCCTGCAATGCAGATCGCGGTGAGTTCCAGCACGCCGTGCGCCGCGACGAAGCCGAAGATCTGACCGCCAATGCCTTTGGTGATGTACAGTCCCACGCCGGCACCAAGCGCCGCGACGCCGTTGAAGACGAGCGCAAGGACAGTCAGAATTCCGGCTGTGATTCCGCCGGCGAACGCAACGATCGACACGCGGATGTTGTTCGTCATCAGGAATGCGGACATGGCGGAGCCCTTCCGCTCTTCACCGTTGGGCAGATAGTCCGCACCGGTATTGCCGCGCAGTTGCCCTTCCTCGGCGCGAGCGATCATGCCCGCCGGCAGCATGCGCGTTGCCAGTTCCGGGTTGCGCACAATGGCGTAGATGGTGCCGAAGGCCGGCACGAACACCAGCGCCGTTGCAACGGCAACGTGGCGCCAGCTGCGGCGGATCTCGGCCGGCACGTCACACGCAATGAATCGCACGATGCGTTCGATACCCTGCGACGGGCGACGGTACAGCAGGTTGTGTCCGGCGGAAACGAGGCGCGAGAGAGTGAATACTGCATCGCCGCCGCGACCGCGATCGGCGGTGCGCAGTCGCGCCAGATCGGTGGCGACTTCGCGATACGACTCCACGAACGCGGTGACTTGATCTTCGCTCAGCGAATTGAGGCCGCGGCGGCGGGTGTCAGTAAGCTCGGTGGCGAAGGCATCCCAGCGCGATCGTCCATCGGCGACCACGGCCCATTCCTCGCGCCGCGTTGCCGTGCTGCTGGTGATTGGCCGCAGTCGGCGCCGGGCCAGCAACTCGTGTTGATGCAGGATGCGCAGCGCGGCAACGGGATCGGTGCGAACTTCGGCGCCCATGCGCTGCACCAGTGCGAGGGCCAGCCTGCGGCGTGATGCATCATCGAGCGTCGGCTCGCGCGTGACGAAGCGATCGAGCAGTGCGAAGCGCTCGTCGTCGAGTCTGGACACTACGATCGCGCCATCATCGACCGGCACCGACGCAGTCGCCGACGGGCGCGCCGACCGCAGCAGCCGTTCGCGCACGACAATCGTGCCGGCGACGAGATCACCGAGTCGCTGATTGCGCTGATTGGCAACGATGCTGACCATGCCGACGAAATAGCCGAACGGCAGGAAGTCCACGAACCGAAGCAGATTGCGCGCGGCACTCGCCCCGACATCCACACCGCCGCCGCCGTTGCGGACGACGCGCAGTCCGAGCAGTCGCTTGCCTGGCGTCTGGCCATCCCAGATCGCTTCGAACGCGACGAAATAGCCCCACAGAATCAGAAACTGACCGATGATCAGCACGGCCGACGTCACACCATGATCGCCGCCGTTGCGGAGCGCTGGCAGCAACCGCGGAAGCGAGAGCACGGCGTACCACAACGTGCCGGTGAGCACAAGCATGATCAGCAGATCGACCAGCGCCGCGGCGCCGCGCGTACCGATGCCCGCCAGCGTGTACGAGACGATCACCTGTTCCGGTGTCTCGACGTCGACAGTGGCGTCGAGTGCTGGGCGGGCGCGGGCGGCGGCGGGCATTTACGGAGTGTAATCGGCAGCGAGTGGTCTGACGCCTGAAAAATCACTGCAGCGTTTCTCAA
Source organism: Gemmatimonadaceae bacterium (assembly GCA_031380785.1). GTDB lineage: Bacteria > Gemmatimonadota > Gemmatimonadetes > Gemmatimonadales > Gemmatimonadaceae > JACMLX01. The sequence goes on along the minus strand of JANMWU010000694.1, from coordinate 1,290 downwards.
CGACGCGGGGCGCCGACGGTATTCGTCGGCGCCCCGCGCTCACGTCAGACTGCGGACGGCGAACTACTTCTTCTTCGCGGTCTTCTTGCCGGCCTTCTTTGTCACTTTCTTAGCGGCCTTCTTCGGTTTGGTGGCGGTGACCTTGCCGTTCACGAAGCCCTTCAGGCTGGCGCCGGCCTTGAACTTCGGCGCCTTGCTCGCGGCAATCTTCACCTTCTCGCCCGTCTGCGGATTGCGGCCGACGCGGGCGTTGCGCTTGCCGACGCTGAACGTGCCGAAACCGGTGATGCCGACCTTCTCACCCTTCTTGAGCGCCTTGGCGATGACGCCTTCGGTGGCATCGAACAACTCCTTCAGCACGGCGTGGGCGTGCTTCTTTGACAGGCCAACGTTGTCGACCAGTGCGTTCACGATCGCGATTCTGCTCATGGCACCCTTCTCCCAGATAACTGTTGACACGTGATTCCGCGCCAATGGCGCAACCGGAAGCTGACAGCGCATCCCGGATTCTGCAAGCGGGGCAAGGGTTTCCGGGCTTTTCGCGGAGGCACAGATCCCCGCGCCGTTCCGGCCGCATAGCGGAAAACCGTTGCTGGCGCTGGGCTGGGGCCGAAACACGACCGACGAAATCCGTCCGCTGAGCACTGGCACGATCACCGTGACGATGGGGTACCTTCGGCCCTGTGCAACGGCAACGTACAGGCGCATCTCCCCGCCCTCGTGCCGATACGGGACACGGCGCACACCTTCATTCCGGAGCAGGGCATCAATGCACGCTACCCGTCGGTCAACAAAAACATCGGCCCTGCTGCTCAGCGCGCTCATGGCGGCGCCGCTCGCAGCGCAGTCGCCGAATGCACCACCTGCGCCGCCGACGATCGAAGTGAGTGGCAACGGTGAAGCGAAGGTCACGCCCGATCGTGCGCTCATCTACATCGGCGTGCAGACGAAAGGGCGCACGGCGGCACTGGCCGGACAGGAGAATGCCAGACTCGCGACCGCTGTTCTTGAAGTCGTGCGCGCCGCGGGCATCGCACGCGAGCAGATCGGCACCATGAACTACAGCGTGAATCCCTCGTACCGCTACTATCCCGATGGACGCAAGCCCGAGCTCACCGGATACGACGCCAGCAATACCGTGCGCATCGAGGTACGCAACCTTGAGCTGGTCGGCAAAGTGATCGATGCTTCGCTGGGCGCCGGTGCGAACAACATCAGCGGCATCAACTTCTTCGCGTCACAGATCGACGCGACGAAGCGTGAAGCGCTCGGCGCGGCCACAACGGATGC
>JANMWU010000690.1:0-3363 GCA_031380785.1 Gemmatimonadaceae bacterium | reverse complement strand
GTGCACTGTCACCGCAATTCTGTGGAAGTCGCAGAATGTAACCGCGGGAGCGACGCCAGTCAGGAACGTGCCGTTCGGACCGCGGCATGGATCAGATCTTCGGCCGTCAGCGTTCCCCAGTGGCGCGGAGTGAGCCCGGTTGCGGCCCGGGCGGCACGCGCCAGATGCGAAACGGAGCTGTAGCCCAGCCTCACCGCCGCCACCGCCACTGGTACCCCAGCTGAGAGCTGAGTCTGAACTACCAGCAGGCGCACCAGCTCGAGCAACTGCTTGGCTCCCGGAGCCCCGGCTGCCCGCAGCGTCCTCGACAGATGCTCCCGGCTGAGGCCGAGTTGTCTGGCAACCGACGCCACGGATGTAAGACGTCCGACGTGGGAGACGCCGGTGCGCCAGACCGCGTCGGCCAGTGGCCCGACGGCGTAGGACATGAGCAGGACATCGGCGCGCACTGTGAACCGGGTCGTGAGCAGCACTGGTTGCAAAAGCACGCGGATCATCGCGTCGTCCACGCCATCCACCAGCATCGTGCTCACACCTGCGTCATGCAGCCGCACCAGCAATGCGGGATCGAGTGCGCGCGGTGCAATCAGTCCCACCGCCGGAATAGGTGCATGTCGCGTCGCATGTTCAACCGCCCGCCATCCGATGCTGCCGGCCGCACCGGGCAAGAGATCGACGATGATCGCATCGACCAGCATGGTGCGCAGCGCGTGATCGATTCCATCGGCGTCTCTCACCACGTGGATCTGCGCGCGACCGCGCGGAAATGCGCGTGTCAGCAGATGTCGCGGTCGTTCGCGCGTGGAGCACACGAGCAGAATGGTGGCAGGCGCCGCAGCGCCGCGCATCGGAACTGCGTAGCCGCGCTTCGGGCCACGCGCACCCTTTGCGTTCAGGACTCCCCGGCTGCCGTCGGTTCGGCGGAGGCAGCTGCCTGCCTGCCACGGATGATGTCATTCGCGCGTTCGAGCACCACCCGCGCATTCTCGTAGGCGAGCAGCGAGCGTGCCTCCTCGAACTTCGCCCAGCGGCAGGCCGTGATTCCCTCCTCACGCTGCGGAAGCGTGGCGGAACAATCCGTCTCCATCAGGAAAAAATGACAGATCTTGTGAACCAGCTTGCCGCGAAAGCGGAAAAACCAATCGATGGTATCGATTTCGGCGCGTAATGTGACCGTTGGCAATCCCGTCTCTTCCTGTACCTCACGCACGGCCGCATCATGGGCGCATTCGTCGCACTCCAGATGCCCCTTCGGAAAGCCCCAGTTGCGGTAGCTGTCGCGAATCAGCAGGTACATGGGCGCATCGTCCACCACGCGGTAGACCACGCCACCGGCGGAGACTTCACATCGCGCATCGATTGGAGTGGGCATGTGGTGGCCAGGTTAAGCGGCGGGATCCATTTCGGCACGCCCTTCGATGAACTGACGAACGACCGGATCGGTGGTGTGCTGAATTTCGTCAACGGTACCAACCTGGCGCACCTTGCCTTCATACAGCATCGCGATGCGCGTGCCGACGCGATAGGCGCTGCGCATGTCATGCGTGATGACGATGCCGGTCACGCCGAGCCGGTCGCGCATGCGGACCATCAGCTCGTCGATGACGGCGCTGGTGACCGGATCCAGCCCGGTGGTCGGCTCATCATACAGGATGTACTTCGGCCGCAGCGCGATGGCGCGTGCAATGCCAACCCGCTTCCGCATACCGCCTGACAATTCAGCCGGGACACGCGCTTCGGTGTTAGGCAGATCGACCAGGTCGAGCGCTTCGGCCACGCGCGTCGCGATTTCGCTTTCGCTCAGTGTGCCCTGTTTTCGCAGACCCATCGCGACGTTTTCGCCGACGGTGAGTGAATCGAACAGCGCCGCGAATTGAAAGACGTAGCCGATCTGAGCGCGCAGCGCCGTCAGCTGTTTGCGGTTGAGCTCCGGCACTTCAAGTCCGTCCACCTTCACACTGCCGGAGTCGGGGCGGAGCAGACCGACGAGGTGCTTGATCGCCACCGATTTTCCGGTGCCGGAAAACCCGATGATGACCATCGTCTCCCCTTCGTTAACCGTGAGGGAGAATCCGGCCAGCACACGTTTCGCTCCGAACGCCTTGTTGACGTCCTTCAGTTCAATCATCGGGAGGTGCTGGTCAGAGTCCTCGAGGCGATGGCCGAGGCGGGGATTTCCTCCGCCTCGGCCACGCCGGCTGATCAGAGAATACGAGAAGGGGCAGCCGCAAACCACCGGCTGCCCCTTCTGTGCGCTGCGTCATCCTGCCGGAGCCGGGTCAGGCCGCGAAGGACCCCAGCGCACGGCCGACATCGCCTTCGCGGAGTCGCTTCAGCGCGCGATCGCGCAGCTGTCGGACGCGCTCACGTGTGACACCGAGCATCGATCCGATCTCTTCGAGTGTGTGTTCACGACCACCCTCGAGGCCGAAATAGAGTCGCAGCACTTTCGCGTCGCGCGGCGGCAGCGTGTTCAGCGCCTGCTCGATTTCGTCGTTGAGGAAGCGATTCATCGCTTCTTCTTCCGTATCCGGCATTTCGTCGGCTACGAAGCGTTCGATCAGCGAACGATCACCTTCCGGATCCATCGGTGCATCGAGACGGACGTCGCCGGTGTTGAGCGCGGCGAGCGACTGCACGACATCGACCGACAATCCGGTGAGCTGCGCCAGCTCTTCCGGGCTCGGCTCGCGCCGCAGCTTCTGACGCAGAATCTCCGACGCCTTGATGATGCGCGAGAGGTCAGCGGTGCGGTTGAGTGGTACGCGAACGGTACGGCCCTGCCGCGCGAGCGACGACAGGATCGCCTGACGGATCCACCACACGGCGTAGGAAATGAACTTCACGCCCTGATCGGGATCGAACTTTCGTGCGGCAGTGAGCAAACCGACATTGCCTTCGCCGATCAGATCGATCAAGGGGAGGCCGCGGTTCTGATATTTTTTGGCAACGGAGATGACGAAGCGGAGATTGCGCTTCACCAGTTCCTGCAGTGCATCCGGGTCCCCGGCACGGATCTTTCGCGCCAGCTCGATTTCTTCGGTTCCCTTGAGCAGCGGATAGGTGCTGACTTCATAGAGATACTGATCGAGGATGTCGCGTTCGGGCTCCGTCGGGGCGATCCCCGCAGGCGTCGCCTTGCGGCGCCGGCGCTTCACGTCAGCCATGTATTGAAAAACCTCAGTCGGAACTCGCGAATTGGAAGCGCAGGTCGGGGGCGCGAGCGATCCCGGTCGGCGCCAGCGCCGGATCGGCGCCGAGTCGCAGCATCATCGTTACAGCAATTGTTACTGCGAGCAACGGGTGCCTCAGATGCAACGCAGAGCGGTGGCCGAGGGTTGCCGGTGTGGGGCCATGACGCCA
>JANMWU010000320.1:0-1654 GCA_031380785.1 Gemmatimonadaceae bacterium | reverse complement strand
GCATGGCGTCATGCCGAAACTGGACCGATAGACTGCCAGATCGCTTTCAGCTTTCGGATCGTCATACGCATCGACGATCGCAATCGTGCTGGTGGACGTCAGTCCGGTGAGATTGTACGCCGCCTGCAGATCGGATGGATTGAGCCCCGTGGGGCCGCTGGTTGCCAGTGGCGAGGCGCCACCGGCATCCACGCGCACGAGCGCGTGGCAGCGTGCGAAGCCCTCCGGCGCCGTCGTGCAAACTCTGGCGTGTCGATGCAGCGCGGCGTGTCCTCCACCCACCGCGGTACTTACTTCGGTAACGGAGCTGTGCTGCGTACTGTCGGGCGAACAGGCGGCGAGCGCGGCGAGTCCGGCGATGGTAGCGATCGTTCGAAGACGGAGCGACATGGCGTGTATCCCGGGCAGGGAGTGAGCGGGTAATGCAAACCTCCTGGCCGAATCTGCACGAGCACGGCACGAATTCGGTTATCTCGGAGGCGCATGTGACCGTATTGGCGGCGCCAGACGTGGTCAAGTGTGGTGCCCTTCAACTCCGGCATATTGCGATCACATTCCCGGAATGACATACGTCGGCTGCTTCGCGAGCACGGACATCGGCCGCTTCCTTCGCTCGGCGCTGCGTGGCCGTCTGCCTGACGACACGAGCTTTTCGATTCAGATCGCACTGTTTATAGTTGGCGGCGCGGCCGGTGCATTCTTCGACGTGCGTCAGGCATTGAAGAACAAGAAGCAGCCGTAAAGAGATACGCGTCCGCTCTTCCGACCCCGTCAACACCATTCGGCACCATGCCTGCGGCTCTTCTGATCATCGACGTTCAGCGCAGTCTCACGACCGGCGAGTGGGAAGTCTTCGACTCGCGCCGAGTGATCGACCGCATCAATCATGTGTCGCGCCGGGCGCGGGATGCAGGTGCACCAGTGATCGTCATTCAGCACGAAGAGGCAGGCGGTCCGATGACGTACGCGGGCGACGGCTGGCAGCTCGATCCCGATCTCGAGATCGCCGCGACCGACATTCATCTGCGAAAAACGGCGTCTGATGCGTTTCACAACACCGAGTTGCACGCGGTGCTGCAGGCCCACGGTGTCACGACGCTGATCGCCTGCGGAATGCAGAGTGACTTGTGCGTCGACTCGACCATCCGTCGTGCCCTGGCGCTCGGCTATCCGGTGACGCTGGTTGCCGACGGTCACACCACGCTGGACAACAGCGTGCTGCGTGCCGCTCAGATATCAGCGCATCACGCTGTGACGCTGGCGAGTCTCGACAGCTACGGCCCGCGCGTGCGTGCAGTGCCAGCGGCCGAAATCAGCATCGGCAGCTGACTGTCTTTTCAGGCTCAGTGCGCGCGTGAGAGAAACATGAACGCGCCGATGACCACCACGGCGATCACGACCGCAACCATCATCGCTGCGGCGGCACCCTTCTTTCCCGGCGTCGCCGAACTGATCGACAGCAAACCGCGCAACGGGCCCTGATCTTCGCTCGCAGTTTCGGAGCCGTGCACGGCCTCGTCGACGATCGGCGTCCGCATGGCCGGCGACCGCGTCGGCGTTGGAGTGCGACGGGTGAGAATCGATTCGCCGTACAGCCCGACGCGCAGTGCATTCGCCATCGCGCTGGCGTCGGGCCACCGCTGTTCGCGGTCTT
>JANMWU010000319.1:0-1665 GCA_031380785.1 Gemmatimonadaceae bacterium | reverse complement strand
GCATGGCGTCATGCCGAAACTGGACCGATAGACTGCCAGATCGCTTTCAGCTTTCGGATCGTCATACGCATCGACGATCGCAATCGTGCTGGTGGACGTCAGTCCGGTGAGATTGTACGCCGCCTGCAGATCGGATGGATTAAGCCCTGTCGGACCGCTGGTTGCCAGTGGCGACGCGCCGCCGGCGTCCACGCGCACGAACGCGTGGCAGCGTGCGACACCCTCCGGCGCCGTCGCGCAAACTCTGGCGTGTCGATGCAGCGCGGCGTGTCCTCCGCCCACCGCGGTACTTACCTCGGTGACGGAGCTGTGCTGCGTACTGTCGGGCGAACAGGCGGCGAGCGCGGCGAGTCCGGCGATGGTTGCGAGAGTTCGAAGACGAAGCGACATGGCGTTTGTCCCGGGTGGGGAGTGGGCGGGCAATGCAAACCTCCCGACCGAATCAGCACGAGCACGCTACGAATTCGGTTGCCGCGGAGGCGCGTGTGACCGTATTGGCGGCGGCAGTGGTGGTCAAGTGTGGCGCCCTTCAACTCCGGCATACTGCGATCATATTCCCGAAATGACATACAGCGGCTGCGTCGCGAGCGCGGTCATCGGCCTTTCCCTTCGCTCGGCGCTGCGTGGCCGTTTCCCTGACGACACGAGCTTTTCGATTCAGATCGCACTGTTTATTGTTGGCGGCGCGGCCGGCGCATTCTTCGACGCACGTCAGACGCCGAAGAAAAAAGAAGAAGCTGTAAAGTGATGCACGTCCGCTGTTCCGACCCCGTCAACACAATTCAGCAATATTCAGCACCATGCCTGCTGCCCTTCTGATCATCGACGTTCAGCGCAGTCTCACGAGCGGCGAGTGGGAAGTCTTCGACTCGCGCCGAGTCATCGACCGCATCAATCACGTGTCGCGCCTGGCGCGGAGTTCAGGTGCACCAGTGATCGTCATTCAGCACGAGGAGGCAGGCGGTCCGATGACGTACGCGGGCGACGGCTGGCAGCTCGATCCCGATCTCGAGATCGCTGCGACCGACATTCACCTGAGAAAGACGGCGTCTGATGCGTTTCACAACACCGAATTGCACGCGGTGCTTCAGGCCCACGGTGTCACGACGCTGATCGCCTGCGGAATGCAGAGTGACTTGTGCGTCGACTCGACCATCCGTCGTGCCCTGGCACTCGGCTATCCGGTGACGCTGGTTGCCGACGGTCACACCACGATGGACAACAGCGTGCTGCGTGCCGATCAGATATCAGCGCATCACGCTGTGACGCTGGCGAGTCTCGACAGCTACGGCCCGCGCGTGCGTGCAGTGCCAGCGGCCAAAATCAGCATCGGCAGCTGACTGTATTTTCAGGCTCAGTGCGCGCGCGGGAGAAACATGAACGCGCCGATGACCACCACGGCGATCACGACCGCAACCATCATCGCTGCGGTGGCACCCTTCTTTTCCGGCGTCGCTGAACTGATCGACAGCAAACCGCGCAACGGGCCCTGATCTTCGCTGGCCGTTTCGGAGCCGTGCACGCCCTCGTCGACGATCGGCGTCCGCATGGCCGGCGACCGCGTCGGCGTTGGAGTGCGACGGGTGAGAATCGATTCGCCGTACAGCCCGACGCGCAGTGCATTCGCCATCGCGCTGGCGTCGGGCCACCGCTGTTCGCGGTCTT
>JANMWU010000314.1:0-3358 GCA_031380785.1 Gemmatimonadaceae bacterium | reverse complement strand
CAAATCGGCCGAGCACGGAATCGCGCATCACATTGGCCGCGATGCCGTGATGCTCCGGATAGAGGCCGGTGACGAGCGTGTAGTGATTCGGAAACGTCTTGGTCGGGAATGACGGTACGAGGCGTTCGGCGCGCACACCGTGCGCCGCGAGTTCACGCAGCCGTCGGGCCTCGGGGCGCTGCAGGTAATCCCAGCGAAATCCGTCCAGCGAGATCAGTACGATGCGATTCGCCGCCGCCGTCACGCGCGCTTCACGTGGGACGCTGAAACCGGTGAGCATTGCCGCCGCTGCGGTCAGTCCGCACGCGAAACGCAGCGATCGTCGCACGTCCGCCTCGTTCACCCAGACATCGATTTTCTTTGCGTTGCGCACGCGAAACGGGTCGGAGGCGTCTGGTCGGTCCCGGCAGCCGAGGCGCGCGGGACGGCAAGATATCATCTCCACACGAGTTGAGCCTTCGCGGCTACGCGCTCCTCAGCTGTGACGTCGGCCCGATGGCAGAGGCGGAGTCGGCCAGCATCACACCGCTCGTGGCCTGCTTCTTCGCCTGATACATGGCGTAGTCGGCGCGCGCGATCCACTGCGCCACGTCTTCGCCCGACTGCAATTGCGCTACTCCGACCGAGGCGCCGAGCGCGAACTCCATCTGCGGACTCGGCGCCGGCAGCGTCCGCACCTGTTCGACCAGCCGCTTCGCCAGCGTCTGCGCCACCAGCATGTCGCAGCCGTTCAGGATGACGGCGAATTCATCGCCTCCGTAGCGGCAGATCACATCCGACTGACGCAGGAACACTTTCCAGAGCGCATTCGCAACACTCGTGATCGCCTTGTCGCCCGCCGGATGGCCATACGAATCGTTGATGACTTTCAGTTTGTTCAGGTCGATCATCAGCAAGGAGACCGGTGCCCGCCCGAGCGAGAACAACTGCATCGCGCGGTTGATCATCAGGTCGAAATGCTTGCGGTTGCCCACACCGGTGAGCGGATCGGTCGCACTCTCCTTCTTCGCTTCTTCGAGTTGCTTGCCGAGAGCGTCGAGCGACGTGGCGAGTGACTTGTATTGCCGCTGCTGTTCATCACGACGCTCTCTGAGCGTCCGATCGATTTCCAACACCGCGCTCAGGACGTCGTCCTTGATGTTCGTCATCGCCGAGCCGCTGACGGCCTTCTTCACCAGCGCGAGATGGGTCCCGGTTTTCACTTCGGCGTCGTCGTCGATGCGTACCGCTTCGTGCACGGCGGACACGCAGGTCCAGAGTGCCGTGCGGAGTTCAGCGACAAGTGTTTCCACGGAGCTCTGTTCGTCACGGCGCAACGACGCCACAGCGCGCACCAGTCCTTTCCAATCACGATCAGTGACGCCCACCGACTCACCATCCTCGGCACCATCGACGCTCACTCCGAGCGTGGCGTGCCGCTGCCAATCGGTCATTTCCCTGGTGGTCGCGGTGGCGGGCCGATGCGGCAGATCCACGGGGAACCGCGCGAGCACGCTGATGACGCCGCCCAGTGCGTCGAGCACCAGCATCGTCTGCGAATCGGCTTCCTTCGACGTGCCGCTGCGTGACGCGCCAACTGTCAGCGGCTGCGCCGCCTGTGTTGCCACAGCTCCCGAGGTTCGCTGCGTCGCGGAGCGGGGGTCAGTTTTTTTCTTTTTGAAGAACATCGTGCGACCCGATTGGTGCCGGTGGCGGATGAGTTTTCTCAAAGGCTCGGCTGATATATCGCGCCGCTTTAATGCTTCCGGAAATTCCGTTCGACGGGCTATTGCAGAGCCCGGCTGGCAACGCGCGCGCACTCCGCCAGAACCGCCGCTCCGACAAGAATTGTCCCCTCGGCGACGTCAAAGCGCGGTGAGTGGGCGGCGATCGGCTCCTCGTCAGGCTGTCGGGCACCGAAGCGCAAGAAGCAGCCGGGGATGCGCTCCAGATAAAAGGCAAAGTCTTCACCGCCCATGTTGGTGATGCCGAATGGGACGACAGCGGCGGGGCCAAGCACGCTGATTGCGGCCTGACGCGCCCACGCGGATTCACGAACCGGATTCACGATCGGCGGCGTGCCATGTTCCACATCGACCACTGCACGAACGCCGAGCGCCGCGGAAACGTCGGTGGAAATGCGAGTGAGTTCGCTGACCAGGCGTGATCGCGTCGGTGCATCCATCGCTCGCAGCGTGCCGGTGAGTGTGGCGGTTTCGGGAATGACGTTTGACGCGATGCCGGCGTGCATGCTGCCGATCGTGCAAACAGCGGGGCGCGCCGGATCGATGCGCCGGGCGACGAGTGTCTGCAACGCGGTGATCACCGCGGCTGCGGCGACGATGGGATCATCGGCTTCATGCGGTCGCGCACCGTGCGCGCCCCTGCCGTGCAAGGTGATAGTGAAACAGTCCGCCGATGCCGCGAGCGGGCCCGCTTCGGCAATCACTTCGCCAACAACGAAGCGTCGATCTACGTGTCCGCCGAAGATCGCCGACACGCCATCGAGCGCACCACTTTGCAGAATTGCTGTCGCACCGGCAGCGATTTCTTCCGCCGGCTGCAGCACGATCAGTACATCGCCGGCGGCTGGATCGCGGAGCAGCTGCATCGCCGCACCAACAGCCCACGTCGCGTGCACATCGTGTCCGCAGGCGTGCATCACACCGGGAGATTGCGAAGCGAATGAAAGTCCGGTCTGCTCCTGAATCGGGAGTGCGTCGATGTCGCCGCGAACGGCGACCGTCGGCGCGCTGCGATTGCGACCTGGAATGCGCGCAACGAGACCGGTACCTGCAACGGTGTCGATCTGCGCGATGCCGAGAACTCGCAGCGCCGTGCCGAGCGTCGCCGATGTTGCGTGCTCCTGGTTTGAGAGCTCCGGATTCCGGTGCAGCGTCCGTCGCAATGAAACGAGCGTATGCAGGTCAGCATCGCTGAAGAGATCGAGTGCGACTTTCGGTGCGAAGAGCTCGGCTCGCAGTGATGTCTCGGTCGTGATATGAGTCTAAGCCAGTCAAGGGAACTCAAGAACTGACAGCTGTACCGCGGGTATCGCGTGAGAGCTGTTCCAGTTGCTTATCGAGCGAGCGTCTCTTTGCGCACCGTCAGGTTGTCGATGCGGCCGACGTTTACCGCCACACCGATGCCGGGCGTATCCAGCGGCACAGTGGTGTGGCCATCAATGCTCATCGTCCACTCGGGTGTGACGACGTCCTGCGCCCAGTAGCGTGCGCTCGGGCTGAGATCACCGGGCTTGTGAAAGTTGCTCAGCGACGCCAGCGCCACGTTGTACGCGCGGCCGATGCCGCTTTCCAGCATCCCTCCGCACCACACCGGCACGCCGTTCGCTTCGCAGTAGTCGTGAATCGCCAGCGAC
>JANMWU010000309.1:0-1512 GCA_031380785.1 Gemmatimonadaceae bacterium | reverse complement strand
TATTCCGGCGGAGGTGCGTGAGCGGATGACGTTCACCTTCGTGCGGACGATGGACGAAGTACTGGATCGCGCCATGCTGCCGCTCGATCCGCCGACAACGGCCGCGATCAGCGACGAGGCGCACGAAGGCGTGCAGGCGATTCTTCCCTTCCCCGACCGGGGTGCGGTGGCGCGCAGCAAGCAGTAGCGATCGCGCGCACTTCGCAGCCTGAAAGACCGGCGCCAACGAACCGTCTGACACACCGGCGGCGCATTTTGCGTAGAATCCTCCGCAATGGCTTCACACTTCTATCGCGAGCTTGCGCTCAACGTTGTACTGCACAGCCTCGCCGGTGGCCTGACCGATACGGTGGCGGTGTGGATGCTCTTCAATCCGCACAAGCCGTTTCTCGGCATTCAGGGTGCGATCCCGAAGAACAAGGCGCGGCTTGCCGCGAGCATCGGCAAGGTGGTCGGCGAAAAACTGCTGACGCCGCAGGATATGCTGCAGGAACTGACACACGGCGGCATCCGCGATGCGTTCAACGAGCGGGTGGCGATCGTGGTGCAGTCGCTGCTCGACACCGAGCGCGGATCACTGCGAAGTCTGGTGCCGGAGTCGATGAGCGCGGAGCTCGAGGCGGCGCTGCAAGGCATCGCGGCGACGGTTTCGGAGCGGGTCGAAACCTGGGCTGAGAGCGATGCGGCGCGACCGACTGTCATCGCGTTTGTGGCTCGCCTGCGCGGGGCGCTCGGCGATCAGACGCTGGCCGATGTCCTGCCTGCGGCGCGTCGTGCCGCGCTGGTGGAACAGGGTCGCGCACTGGCGGTGACACTCGCGCACAGCGACACGGTGGCCGCTGCTGTCGCCGGCAGCGTCCGCGCGCAGGCGGAGTTGCTGCTGACGCGTGACGCGCCGCTGCTGCAGACGCTTCCACCCGCAGTCAGCGCAATGCTCGACAAGGCGGTTGACGCGTACATCCCGGTGGTTGTCGACAGACTTGGCGCATGGCTGGCACGCAGCGAGAGTCGTGACACTGTAAAGCGCACGCTGCAAGGTGTGATGTCGAAGTTCGTGACCGAACTGCGATTTCACGAGCGCGTGCTGGCACGCTTTCTGGTCACGGAGCGTGCATTGGAGAAGGCGCTGGATGCGCTGGGTGGCGAAGGGGTGGACGAGTTGTCGTCACTGCTGCGGGAACCGGCGATCCGCGAGCAGGTGACGAAGGCGGTGCGCGAAGGTGTGGAAGCGCTGCTGCGCCGCCCGCTGAAAGACATTGTCGGCGCACCGGATGCCGCGCGCGTGAGCGCGGTATCTGAGAGCCTGTCGAAGGGCGCCCTCAGCCTGCTGCGCGCCGACTCGACGCAGACATTTGTGGCGAACCGTATCGAGTCAGCTCTTGAAGGTGTGGCGCACCGCCGTCTCGACGATCTGCTGAGCGGTGTGAGCGATGAGACGATCGCGAACTGGGTGATCGAAGGCATGCGGGGCGAGGCAACGCAGCAGTTTGTGCGCGACACCGCCGCGCGCGT
>JANMWU010000216.1:0-2621 GCA_031380785.1 Gemmatimonadaceae bacterium | reverse complement strand
ACTGGAATTACACTCGCTTCGTGCAGTACTCAGCCGTCTGGCTGTCCGTCAGGGTACCACGCTGACCGGGCCGGCGAGTCGCTGCACCAGCTGTTCCCACGCGGCAACGGCCCGGTGATAACTCTCGACGCCAACCCGTTCATCGCGTCCATGCGCGCGTGACGGGTCGGTTTGCTCGCCCGACAGCGCGAAGACACCGTACGTGGCAATGCCGGCGTTGCGCGTGAACAGTCCATCTGTGGCACCGGTCGACATCTCAGGGACCACCGGCGCGGCGTCGAAGAATGTCGTCGACAATGCTGTCATCGCACCAACCACATCGGGCCGCAGCGCTGATGCAGGACTGGGCACGACTTCCCGGTTCCGGCTCACTGTGACTTTCGCACCGACCACGCGCTGCAGCACCGCCTTCACGGAATCGACCGGATCGTCCGGCAGCATACGGCAATTCACCAGCGCCGTCGCCCGCTGCGGCAATGCATTATCGGCGTGTCCGCCAGCGAGGCGCGTCGCGACACACGTCGTTCGCAGCACCGAGTTGAAATACGGATTTACTGCCGTCAGCCGCGCGACGTTGCCCGAATCAATCTGCCCTGAAGCGATGGCGCGCATTGCGCGCGCGACATCTGGTGCCTGCGCCGCCGCCGCTTCGCGAAAGAACGCCGTCGAGACTTCGTTCAGCCGCACCGGGAAGTTGAATGCCGCCAGTTTCGACAGCCCCGCGGCCAGCTCATAGATCGCATTGTCAGCGCGTGGTACGGAGCTGTGACCGCCTGGATTGAGCGACTCAAGATTGAAATCCGCGTACACCTTCTCGCTCGCCTGCAGCGAGACGCCAAGTGCCTTGCCTTTGTCCAGCGCCACGCCGCCAGCATCGGTGTTCAGCGCGTACTCGGCGTCGAACAGTTCACGATGATTCTTCAGGAGCCACCGGATCGAATTGCCGTCCGTCTCCTCGTCTGCGGAGAGCACGGCAATCAGATCGCGATCGGGCATCCATTTCGCCCGCTTCCAGCGCACGAACGTCGCGACGATCGCCGCCAGTCCCGCCTTGTTGTCTTCAACGCCGCGGCCGTAGTAGAAACCGTCGGTCTCGCCGAAGGTGAACGGTGGTCGTGTCCAGTCGCTGGCGAGCGCAGTGACGACGTCCATGTGCGCCATCAGCAGAATCGGTTTCCGGCCGGACGCTCGGCCGTGATATCGCACCACGAGTGCTGTGAGCGTCGGCGTTTCACCAAGCTGCATCACATCCGTCGGCGCGAAGCCGGCTGCGCGCAAGCGTGCCGCAATCGCCAGCCTGACGCGTTGCACGCCCGGCGTGCCGGACGACGAATTGATGTTCACCAGTTCCGCCAGAATCGCGCGTTCTTCGGCGCGATTAGTGGTAGCGGGAGGAGACTGCGCCGGGAGCGTCGCGCTGACGCAGGCGAGAAGAGTCAGCGTGCGTAGCGCATGCATCATGATGGGCGTTTTGTGGCTGGGCGTTTGGTGGTGGCTGACTTCGCCTTCCGCGTCGCGTTCGTCGCGGTCTCATTCGTGGACCGCCCCGACGCTGTCTTCGCTGCTGCCTTCGCAGCGGGCTTGGCTTCGCTTGTGCCAGCACCCTTCGGCGTTGCCACGGCAATTGCGGCACGGTCCGATGTGCGGCGTGGCCCGCTGCGTCGCTCGCCCTCAGCCACGATTGTCTCCGCCGCCGTTTTCGCATCGACGAACTCGGGCGGCGTTGATTCTGCGACGCGTTCCCAAAGCCGCACGCCGCCCTGAATTGCATTCTCGTTCGAGCCACGCGTCGCCGCATCAGGCAGCGTCACGAGTTTGCGCGCGTTGCCTCCGCCGAGCACGATGCCGTCGCACAGCAACGCGGCGCGGAGCAGGTCGCAGACCTTGTGCACGTGACGCTCCCAGCGCTCATCTCCGAGCTTTAATAGTCCATCTTCCCCGAGATAGTCCTCGTAGCTCTTGCCTTTGCGATACGGCAGATGCGCGACTTCCAGCGGCTCCACGCGCCAGTGATCGACGATCGCGGTGCCGAGCCCGGTCCCCAGTCCGAGGAACAGCATGCGCCCGCCGGCGTAGCTGCCAAGCGCCTGCATGGCGGCATCGTTGATGATCTTCACTGGCTTGCCGAACGCTTTCTGGAAATCGAACGTCGTCCAGCCGCCGGCGATGTTGATTGGCTCACGGAAGGGACGATTGTCCTTCACTGGGCCCGGGTAACCGAGTGAGATCGCCTCGTAGTCCCAGCTTTTCGTGAGTTCAAGGACATCGCGCGCCATCTCCGCGGCGGTCATGGTGGGCCCTGATGGAATGCGCTGAATGACGCGGTCCCACGAACCAGCCACCTTGATGTGGGTCCCGCCAACGTCGATAACCAGAACTCTCACGGCAGTGCTCTCCGGGCGACGGCAACAATGTCGTCGCGTGGCGGCAAGGCCGGCCTTCGTGCGGCGACGGGGTTGGTGGGATCCCCACCTTGGTCTGCGGGAGTCTGGTGCCCGGAGCACGGCGCGTCAACTTTGAGGCCATATGCGAGTCCTGCTCCAGCGCGTCACCCGTGCCGAAGTCCGCGTCAATGGCCGAAGCATCGGGCGGATCGGACGCGGCTATTTGCTGCTCGTTGG
>JANMWU010000212.1:0-2239 GCA_031380785.1 Gemmatimonadaceae bacterium | reverse complement strand
GTGGACGCGGGTGTCGCGCTGTCCGAAGTCGACGCCATCGCTGTCACGCACGCGCCCGGCCTTGTCGGCGCGCTGCTGGTCGGCGTGGCGGCGGCGAAAGGCCTGTCCATGGCCACCAGCATTCCGATCGTCGGCGTCCATCACCTTGAAGGGCACCTCTTCGCCACCAGTCTCGAGCATCCGGACGCTACTCCGCCATTCATCGCGCTGCTCGTCAGCGGCGGTCATACGATGCTCCTCGATGTGCCGCGCTGGGGTGAGTATGAACTCATGGGCGCCACCCGCGACGACGCCGCCGGCGAGGCGTTCGATAAGGCTGCGAAACTGCTCGGCCTGCCATATCCAGGTGGCCGTCACCTCGAAGCACTCGCCATCACAGGCGACGCCAGTCGCTTCCGGTTCACGCGCCCAATGCTTCGCCGAGATCAGCGCGTTGGCGATGATGATTTCTATGATATGTCGTTCAGCGGGCTTAAGACTGCCGTGATGATGGCGGTAAAATCATCCGATAATCTCGCACTGGACGGTCGGAACATTGCGCGCGGATTTCAGGACGCGCTCACCGAAACGCTTTCTGCAAAGGTGTACCGAGCCGTACAGGCAGCCAATCGTACGAAGGTTGTACTGGGCGGCGGAGTCGCATGCAATCGTGCGCTTGTCGACGCCGTCGCCGAGCGCGTTGGCGCCGGCGTGCAAGTCTTCGCGCCGTCACCGCGTCTCGCGACCGATAACGCGGCCATGATTGCGCGAGCCGGCCTCTTCCGGGCGGAACTCGGTGATTGGGCCGAGCTCGACCTGGGAGCCTCGTCAGGCGCTCCGATTCCGGGAATGGTGCGGCGCTGAGACCAGTCGTCATTATGGCCGTTGATTGGTCCGTATCACATGTTTCCCGACATGGCCACAGTGCACCACGACCAGTTCGGCATCGGTCAGGTTTGGCGCGCTTTCGCTGGCATTGCGGCGGCGGCGCTTGCCTTATGTGTGGCCGCCCCGCAGTGCGCCGCCCAACGGTCGCCGCGCAGCGTGCGCGTTGAGGTGCGCGATCGGTCCGGACACATGCTTTCGGACGCCCGGATTGAATTCCTTCCGAGCGCTGATTCGGCGCTGACTGATTCGGCCGGCGTTGCGAACGCTGTCGTCGAAGCCGACAGCACGCTGACCATCAGTGTCCGGAAGATCGGATTTGAACCACGCGCCGCGCGATTTCCGATCGGCACCGCGCCAGCATTCGTCGTTCGCGTGACGCTCGGACAACTCGGCGTGCGACTGCCCGAGGTGACGGTGACCGCTGAGTACCCCGGCGAACCCTGGCGGCGTGGATTTGAAGAACGGCGAAAGCGCACGAGCGGATCGTTCCGCGACCGCAGCTATTTCGCCGGGCGCTCAGCCGTGACCATGGAAGACTGGTTTTCCGGCCTGCCCGGCGTCCAGATGACTGGGCGCGGCCTGCGAGTGACGCGTTGCCCGCGCCTCGGCGTCTGGATCGACGGCATGCACGTGACTGCACCCGGTCTCTCATCGAATCTCGCGATGCAGCAGCTGACCGCGACCGACATCGCCGCGCTCGAACTGTTTCGCATGGCACAACAGCAGTCGCAGTTCAGCGATCCCAATCTCGAGGATTGCTCGTTGCTCGTCTGGACGCGTTCACAATGACAAACGTGCAGCACTCTCACATCGGTCAATCGACCCTTCGCACGACCCGCACTCCGTTATTGCTTTTCGTACTCGCGCTGCTCCTCGTTCCGATCACCGCTGCGCACAGTCAGGCCACACCACGCGAGCTGACAATCGAAGTGCGCGACAAGGATGGGCGAGCGGTGGCGGAGGCGCAGATCGGTTTCTTCCTCACCAACGACTCCACGCGCACCGACTCGTCGGGCAATGCGAGAAAAACGGTTGTCGCTGACTCGATGATCGACATTGCGGTGCGGAAAATCGGATTCGAACAGCGTCGGGCACGATTCAAGGTCGGCCGCGCCACTGGATTCACGGTGCGTGTGCAGCTCGGCGACGCGACGCAGAAGCTGGCCGAAGTCGAAGTGCGCGAATCGGCGCCGGAGGAGATCTGGCGCAAAGGTTTTGATCAACGGAAGAAGCGCGGCGGCGGGCAATTCCGGGAGCTCACCAGCTTCGCCAGCCAGATGCCCAATACCGTCGACGAATGGTTCGCCGGGCTTCCTGGTGTTCGTACCGGAGGTGGCGCCGGCAACGAACTCAATATCCCGCGTTGCCGCCG
>JANMWU010000189.1:0-1643 GCA_031380785.1 Gemmatimonadaceae bacterium | reverse complement strand
CGATCGAGATGCGCATCGAGGCCTATCCAGCTCAGCGCATGGCGAAGATGAATCGCACCTTCCGGCTCACGCGCCGCAACGGCCCCGCGGTGTTCCTGTTTGAAGAGCGCGGACTCGGCATCTTCGAGGATGGCATCATGGAGCCTCTCACACGTGAAATCGCGGAGCGCGCGCAGATTTCGCTGAAGGAACTCGGCATCGTGGAAGGCGGCGGCGGGTTATTCGCGGCGTGGTTCGTCAGGGTGCCCGACTGGACGGCGCCGGCCGTGACCGCGGCGCGCGCCCAGGCGCTCTGGAATCTTGCGAATCGCACCAACATGATCGCTTCGATTCTGCCATACGGGAGCTGAGCTGAGCCACAGTCCGGTGTCGGTTGGCGAACTGGCCGAACGATTCGACACGGCGCTTCCGAGTTTCGTCCAACACCTGCGCGTGATCGCGGAGTGTGGCCTTGGTTCGCTCCAAAAAAACAGGGCGGGTACGGGTCTTTCAGATCGCGCCGCGGCGATTGAAAGTCGCGGCGCACTGGCTGGACCGGCAGCGCGGAGGGTGGGAGCGCCGGCTCGATCAACTCGACGATTTGCGCATTGATCTCCGTGAGAAGCGCACGTGACCGCAATTGCGCCGTATCCAGCAAACGCTGAACTGGACCTCGTGCACTGACGGCCGGCTATCGTCCGTCAGGCGCTCCATTCATGCCGACGGTACTCACGCTGCGGCCGGAAGGCAGCGGAACGCGATACGTTGCCATGGCTCTGCATCATCATGCAGACTCCGTGAAGAAGCACGCCGCGATTGGCTTCGACGGCGGTTGGGCGACCGCGTCCGATCAGATGGTGGAGATGATCAAGAGTCGCTGATCACCCCCGATCACGGCACATGCAAAGGCGCGCACGAGCATCGCGCGCCTCAGCGCGTGACATTACTTGCGCACCGGTCCCCGCGCCGGCGGTGCGGCTGGCTTGACCGGAATGCTGCTTCCCAGCTTGAAATGCACCCCGACGCTGACCACGGCGTTGTTCACACCTTCGTTGATCACCGTGTATTGAAACTGTCCGAAGGGCTGCAGCGAGCCGGCGGTTTTGTACGTGCCGCCGACGATGTAGTTGAAGCCGATGTTGGTCGAACTCGTGGAACCGGCACCGCTGTAGCTGACGTGCTCCAGAGCGGCGCCCAGGCCCACGAACGGTTCGATGCGCCACGGCTGTGCGAGAATCAGCGGCTTGATCACATTCAAGTCAAACTGGTAGCGGCTCGTCCGCGTGCGAATGAAGTACGAGACGCGCGGATTGATCTCGATGGCATTGCTGGTGAGCGGGAGGCGCGCGTCGGCGCCAACGACCAGAAATTCGCTCCAGCTGCTCTCGTGCTCTCCACCCACGAAGCCGCCGATGCGCCACTGCGCTGATACCGGTCGCGAGACGATCAGCGAGCCGAGCACAATCGTCGTGAATGCGATCCTGGTCAGACTGTGTGCGGCGTGCGACGAGTAGTGGACACGAGTCAGACGCACATCAGATTGCATCGTCACTGATCCGCCTTGAGCAAAGGAGATACCGCAGCACTGAAGACATGCGGGACATTGTCACACGGTGATGCGAGGAGCAAGGTGATCGCAATTTCTTCGAGTGCAGCGATGGCGA
>JANMWU010000172.1:0-7241 GCA_031380785.1 Gemmatimonadaceae bacterium | reverse complement strand
GTGTCGAAGGGACTGCTGCAGGAGTTCGGCGAGATGCGCGTGGTGGACACGCCGATCACCGAGCTTGGATTTGCCGGTGTGGGTGTTGGTGCGGCAATGGTCGGGCTGCGTCCGGTGATCGAGTTCATGACGTGGAACTTCGCGCTGCTGGCGCTGGACCAGGTGGTGAACGCGGCCGCGAAGTTGCTCTACATGTCGGGCGGACAGTTCAACATTCCGATGGTGTTTCGCGGTCCGAACGGTGCCGCACTGCAGCTTGGCGCGCAGCACAGTCAGGCGTGGGAAAGCTGGCTGGCGCACATCCCGGGGCTCAAGGTCGTGGCACCCGGCACGCCGTACGATGCGAAGGGGCTGCTCAAGGCGGCCATCCGCGACGACAACCCGGTGTGTGTGCTCGAAGGCGAAATGCTCTACAATAACAAAGGTGAAGTACCGGAAGGCGAATATATCGTGCCACTCGGCGTGGCTGATCTGAAGCGCAAGGGTGAACACGCCACCATCGTCACGTGGGGCAAGCAGGTATTGGTGGCACTGGCCGCCGCCGATCAGCTGGCGAAGGACGGCATCACGATTGACGTGGTTGATCTGCGCAGCATTCGTCCACTCGATGAGCGCGCGATCATCGACAGCGTGCGCAAGACCAACCGCTGCGTGGTGCTCGAGGAAGGCTGGTACTTCGCTGGCGTTGGTGCGCAGATCACGGATCTGGTGCAGCGCGAGTGCTTCGACGACCTCGACTCACCGGTGATCCGCGTCACGCAGGCCGACGCGCCGATGCCGTATGCCAAGGGCCTGGAAAAGGCTGCCAAGGCCGACATGCCGAAGACCATCGCCGCGGTCCGCCGCGTGCTCTATCTCGACTGATCCCACTGCGCCGGAATCCTGACGATGGCTACCAAGGTGATGATGGAAGCGCTCTCTCCGACCATGGAAGAGGGGCGCCTTGTGAAGTGGAACAAGAACGAGGGCGATGCCGTGAAGAGCGGCGACGTGCTCGCCGAAGTCGAGACCGACAAGGCGATCATGGAGCTGGTCGCGCGCGGCGATGGTGTGCTGCGCGCGCGACTCATTCCGGAAAACACGACGACACCGGTCGGGCAATTGATTGGTGTGATCGCCGCCGCTGGCGAAGACATTTCCGCGCTCACGGCCGGCGCGGCGCCATCGGCACCGCCAGCGCCGCCCGCCACGCCGGCAGCGGCTGCACCGGTCGCTCCCGTCGCTCCCACAGCACCGGTCGCACCTGCGCCAGCAACTGCCGCCCCGGCAACGCCCGCGCCGACTGTCGCATCGGGGGCACCGCGCACCGCGATGCCGGCGGTCGATCATCACGCATCCGAACAGGCGTCGCATGCAGGCGATACCGGCGGACGTCAACTCGCATCACCGCTGGCGCGGCGCATGGCGAGTGAGCGCGGCCTCGACATCGGTCAGGTGCGAGGATCGGGGCCCGGCGGTCGCATCATCAAGCGTGATGTGGAAGAAGCGATGGCCGGCGGCGCGGCGTTGCTCGCCGGCGCGCGGCCCACTGCGCCGGTTGCAACGGCAGCCGACTACGTCGATCAGCCGCTCACGCAGATCCGTAAAACCATTGCACGACGGCTGGCCGAATCGATCGGGCCCGTACCCACGTTTTACCTTACGGCCGAATACGATCTGATGCGCGTGACCGACATGCGTGCCGCCATGGCCGCCATCGGTCCCGAATACAAGGTGAGTGAGAACGACATCGTGATGAAGGCGGTCGCGGTTGCGCTCACGAACCATCCCGAAGTGAACTCGCACTGGATGGGCGACAAGATCCGTCAGCACCATCGCGTGCACGTCGGCATGGCAGTGGCCATTCCGGAAGGGCTGATCACGCCGGTGATCTTCGACGCCAACCACAAGGGATTGTCGCAGATCAGTCAGGAAGCGCGCGAACTCGCCAAACGTGCGCGCGATCGCAAGCTGCAGCCGCACGAATACACCGGCGCGACGATGTCTGTCAGCAATCTCGGCATGCTCGGCATCGATCAATTCACCGCCATCATCAACCCCCCAGAAGCAGCGATTCTCGCTGTTGGCGCGGTGGAGGACAAGGCTGTTGTCGTGTCCGGTGTGGTGGAAGTGCGGAAGCGGATGCGAGTCACGCTGAGCTGTGATCACCGTGTGATTGACGGTGCACTTGGCGCACAGTTCTTGCAGACTTTGCGTCGACTGATCGAGAATCCGCTGATGCTCGTGTACTGAGTTCGACCTTCCCGCAGTGGAGTACAATGGCGACAGACACTTCGCGCTCGCCTGACGCAGCTGACGAGCAGAATGCTCCATCGGAACGCGTTGTCGAGTCGGGTGAAGTCGCGCGGCGCGGTCCGTTCACGCTGGCGTCGCTGCTCGATCTGAACGAAGAGGAGCTGGCGCAACCTTTGTCTCGGGTTGCGCCCAGCGAACAGCACTGGGAACAGCTCTCCTTTGCCGTCACACCTGAGACCGGCGAGGCGATACCGGCCGAACTGCGCACCGTCGCCGGAACGCCTGCGCCGCTGAACGAACATGAGCTGATTCCGGGGCTCGACGTGCCGGGCGCCGTGGAAGTTCCGGTCTATCTCGCCGGCCGCACGATCACAAAACTGCTTCAGGACGAGGACGCGAGCCTGCTGCCGGCAAACGTTCGTCCACCGGCGATTTCCGTCGCTGCCGTTGGCCGTCCGAAGAAGAAGCCGACAGCGCCAGTTGCGAATTTCGCGAAGGCTGCCGAAGTACCGATGTTCTGGCCGAAAGGCACTGAGAAAGCTGCGGCTCAGAAGCACACCGCTGAAAAACCGACGGGGATTCTGCCGCAGGAGTGTGCCCAGTGCGGGTCGCCGTCAAACGGTGAGCGGTGTGCGGTGTGCGGTCATGAGACCGCGGTACCGGCGCCATTGGCGCATCCGTGGGGCCATTTCGTCGCAGCATTCCTCGACAGCGACAGCCGAGTGGTGCGCACCGTTGGCGCACTGGTGCTTACGCCCGGTGAACTCACGCGCGCGGTTCTGATCGGCCACCGCCGGCGCTACGTGGCGCCGCTGATCGTCGCCACCGCAGCACTGATTTTGTTCGCGATTGTCAGCGCGCTGGGCGGACTTCGTCCCCGGCCCGATCGCACGCTGATGATCGGCACCGACCGCACTGCCGAAGCAATGCCCGGGCTGGTCGATCGGCGGCCGGTGAATCTTGCCGTGGATGCGCCACCCGATTTCATCCGCGATGTAGCCACGACGATGGATTATGTGCCGTTACTCTGGTTCCCGTTGATGGCATTCGGCGTGATTGCCGTCACTGCGGCCCTGCGAATGTTTCAGCCTCGCGAGCCGCAGGCCGAAGTCGTGTTCACAGCCCATTTCGCATCATGGTTTGTGCTGTGGTGGGGAGTCGCCGTGCCGTTGCTGCTGCTGGTGGTGAAATTCGGGTTTGAATACAGCGCGGCGTGGGATGGCGTCGGCCGGGTGCGCTATGTCGACAACGGGCAGATCGATGGCCTGTCACCAACGTGGAATGCGTTTCATTCCGCCATTGTGTCGCCGGCATTTCATTCGCTGCTGATCGGCCTTGGAGTCGCGCCGTGGGCCGTCATCGCATGGCATCGCGCCTTCGAGTCCAGCTGGATCCGCGCCGCGATATCCGGGCTGCTCACAACACTCGTGCCCCTTGTGCTGCTGATCCCGTTCGCCTGACAGCGCGGACTGGAGCAGGCTTGGCAAACCGGGCATCTTTCTCGCACTGACCAATCCGTAGTGGAGCGGTCGTCTGTGGCGCGGCACCAGCCGGCGCCCGCTCCTCCACGTGAGATCGTCATGGCATCGTTCGACGTCATCATTCTCGGCGGCGGTCCCGCCGGGTACGTCTGCGCCATTCGCAGCGCGCAACTTGGCCTCCAGGTCGCGGTCATCGAGCGTGAGGCGCTCGGCGGCACCTGTGTCCTCTGGGGCTGCATTCCCGCCAAATCGCTGCTCGAAAGCGCGTCGCTCGCCAACAAGGTGCGCCACGCCGCCGAGCATGGCATCACCACCGGCGACGTCAGCGTCGATTACTCGCCGGCGATGAAGCGCTCGCGCGCGATCAGCCTGCAGAATTCAAAAGGCGTCGAGTTTCTGCTCAAGAAGAACAAGGTCACGTACATCCGCGGCAACGGGCGTGTGGCGAACGCAAATACCGTCGAGGTGAAGGACGCTGAGGGTAAGGTGGAAGCACACACGGCGAAAATAGCGCTGGTGATTGCAACCGGTTCGCGTGTGCGCGGCCTGCCGCAGGTTGGGCTCGAGCTGAACAAGTCGACCGTTTTGTCCTCCGATGACGTGTTGGTGCTCGACAAGGCGCCAAAGACGATGGTTGTGGTTGGCGCCGGAGCCGTGGGTGTCGAATTCGCCGACGTGTTCAACGCCTTCGGCACCGAAGTGACGCTGATCGAAGTCGCAGCGCGCATTCTGCCGATCGAGGATGCTGATGTATCGGCTGAACTTGCGCGTGCTTTCAAGAAGCGTGGCATCGAGTCGGTGACCGGCGCGAAAATCACAGCCGCCAAGGTTGAGGCGAACAACGTCACGCTCTCGTTTGAAGCGGGCGGACAGGCGCGCGTGCTGACGGTCGACAAGGTTCTGGTCGCCGCCGGCCGTGCGCCAAATACCGATGGTTTCGGACTCGAGGCGCTCGGCGTAAAGAAGTCTGACCTCGGCTTCCTTGCCATCAACGAGCGGTTCGAGACGAACGTGAAGGGCCTGTACGCAATCGGTGATGTGGCGGGCAATCAGATGCTCGCTCACAAGGGCCAGCGCGAAGGCCATGTGCTCGCCGAGATGCTGGCAGGCCAGCCGACGCATCCTGTGAACTACGGCAACGTGCCAAGCTGCACCTATTGTCATCCCGAAGTCGCGTCAATCGGCCTCACCGAGGAACAGGTGAAGGCGAAAGGTGTCGCGTACAAGGTCGGCAAATTTCCATTCTCGGCCAACGGCCGCGCCCGCACGTCGGGAGAAACCGATGGCTTCGTGAAAATCATTCGCGACGAGAAGTACGGCGAGATCCTTGGCGCGCATATCGTCGGCGCCCACGCCACGGAACTGATCCACGAAATCGTTGTGGCGCGCGAGAACGAATTTACGGTCGAGGAAATCGACCTCGCGATGCATGCACATCCGACGCTGTCTGAGGCCATTGCCGAGGCCGTCCTCGATTCGATGGGGAAGATGGTGCACGCGTGAGCACGCGCCGCCTGCTGGTGGTGGATCTCGGACTGCTCGCGTTCAGCGAAGCACTCGAGCTCCAGCGGGCGGTGTCGCTGGCCCGCATCAGCGGCACGGTACCCGACGATGTGTTGCTGCTGGTGGAGCACCCGCCGGTTGTCACGCTCGGACGCTCGACGAAGGGCCAGAATCTTCACATCTCAGACACCCTGCTCTCGGCGCGCGGCGTTCAGCGCTTCGAGATCGAACGTGGTGGCGACGCCACCTTTCACGGACCGGGTCAGCTCGTCGGCTATCCGATCGTCGACTTGAAGCAGCATACGCAGGACCTGCACTGGTACCTGCGCCAGGTTGAGCAGTCGCTGATCGTTGCGCTGGCGACCGTTGGCCTTATCGCGGGCCGCGTGCCGAAGTACACCGGTGTCTGGATCGACGACCGCAAGATCGCATCGATCGGCGTTCACGCGCGCGACTGGGTCACGCGGCACGGGTTTGCGCTCAACGTCGACACCGACCTGTCGTATTTCGACCTCTTCGTCCCCTGCGGCATCGCCGACGTCGTGATGACGAGCACGCGCCGGGAACTTGGTGTCACGGGTCCGTCACTGGCCGAGATGCGCAGCAACAGTGCAGTGGCATTCGGCGAGGTCTTTTCGCTGTCGCCGACCCAAACCACGCGCGCCTTCCTCGAATCGCTGCTCCCTTCGCTCGAACCTGTCGCCTGAACTTCCTGAATCACCGCAGCTCCCGCGGAAAAGCTCTTGGCGATCTCGACCCGAAACTGAAACTGACGCGATCGAGACGGCATTCGATATCGTTATGACAGACCATCCGCCTGAGATCACATGACCGACGAACTGCCCACACTCGACGTCCGACCCACCGACCGCGAGCGGATTCCGCCCGGCCAGTCGGAGACGCGAAAATGGCCCGTGTTGCACTACGGCGGCGTGCCGGTGGTGACGCCGGCTGACTGGCGATTCGAATTCCGCGGGCTCTGCGATGCGCCGGCCGAATTCACGCTCGAACAGATCCAGTCGTTTCCGCGGCAGATCACCCGGTGCGACATCCATTGCGTCACGCGCTGGAGTCGGCTCAACAACGATTTCGAAGGCGTGAGCGTGCAGCACCTGCTGCAGCTGGCACAACCGCGCGCCGAAGCGACGCATGTGATGGTGTTTGCCGAGCAGGGCTTCACCACCAACCTGCCACTCTCCGACCTCGATCGTCCGGAGAATGTGCTGGCGTGGAAACATGATGGTGTGGATCTCACACCCGATCACGGCTGGCCCATGCGGCTGCTGGTGCCACATCTCTATTTCTGGAAGAGCGCGAAGTGGGTGCGCGGATTCGAGTTCCTGAATGCCGACGCGCCAGGCTTCTGGGAGCAGAACGGCTACCACATGTACGGCGATCCGTGGAAGGAGCAGCGTCACAGCAGCTTCAATGTGTCGCAGTGGATGATCAACGCCTTCCGCAGCAAGTCGAAATAGTGCGCGCGCCCACCGGAGCGACGACGCCGTCGCCCGAACACGCGGGCCTCAATGCCGAGCAGCGTGCGGCGGTGGCGCACGGCGACGGACCGCTGCTGATCGTCGCTGGTGCCGGCACCGGCAAGACACGCACGCTCGTGCATCGCGTGGCTGCGCTGATCGAACGAGGGGTGCGCGCGGAAACGATTCTGTTGCTGACGTTTACGCGCCGCGCCGCCGAAGAAATGCTGTCTCGCGTCGAGCGACTCACCGGTCAGCGCAGCAATCGCGTGCAGGGCGGCACCTTCCACGCGACGGCTCATCAGACGCTGCGCCAGTTTGGACAGCACGCCGGCATCGGTGAAGGATTCACCATTCTCGATCAGGGAGACGCTGAAGACCTGATGCAGCTCGCACGCGCCGGATTGGGGTTTGGCGCCCGCGAACGCCGCTTTCCGAAAAAAGAAACGCTGCAGGCGCTGTACAGTCGCCACATCAACACCGATCGCACGGTGGAGGATCTGCTCCGCGACGGCTTTCCACAGTACGTTGACGATCTGGCGGATAT
>JANMWU010000146.1:0-2537 GCA_031380785.1 Gemmatimonadaceae bacterium | reverse complement strand
GTGTCTCAGTCAGTGCCGCGCGCATTCGCCGCACCACCATCGTTCTGAAGCCGAGGTTTCCGTGCCGTACTATCACTCGCTCGGTCGCGTTCCGCAGAAGCGCCACACCGTGCATCGTCGCCCGGATGGCGGCATCTATTCCGAACAGCTGATGGGCCACGAGGGATTCACCGGCACCTCGGCGCTGCTCTACCACATTCATCCGCCCACAACGGTGAAGAGTGTGCGGCGCTTCCGCGACGTGAAGCTGGAGGCGGATGCCGACGAGACGCTCAAGCATCGCAAGTGGTTTACCTCGCAGCTGAAAACCGGCGGCAGCCCGACGCTCGATCGCGTGCCGCTGCTGTTCAATCAGGACGTTGCGATGTACTTCGTTGCGCCGGATGAAACCGACGCGCATTTCTATCGCAACGCGCAGGCCGATGAAGTGGTGTTCGTGGCGAAGGGCAAAGGCACGC
Organism: Gemmatimonadaceae bacterium; assembly: GCA_031380785.1. GTDB lineage: Bacteria > Gemmatimonadota > Gemmatimonadetes > Gemmatimonadales > Gemmatimonadaceae > JACMLX01. The sequence continues at coordinate 2,079 of JANMWU010000146.1, read as the reverse complement.
TCGAGACGCAGTTCGGAGACCTGCCGTATCGTGAAGGCGACTACGTCGTGATTCATCGCGGCATCATGCACCGCTGGAAACTCGACAACGCCGCCGGCCCTACGAACCTGCTGGTGCACGAGAGCAAGGGTCACATCCGGCCGCCCAAGCGCTACCGCAACGAGTTCGGGCAGATGATCGAGGGCGCGCCCTACTCCGAGCGCGATTTTGGCGTACCGCGCGAACTGAAGACCTATGATGAGGTGGGTGACTTCCGGATTCTCGTGAAGCAGTACGACGCGCTGCAGGAGTACATCCTCGATCACCATCCATTTGATGTCGTGGGCTGGGACGGTTGCTTCTATCCGTGGACGTTCAACATCCACGACTTCGAGCCGATCGTGGGCCGCGTGCATCAGCCGCCGCCGGTGCATCAGACCTTCCAGGGCGATGGCTTTGTCATCTGCTCGTTCTGCCCGCGCCCGTTCGACTTCGACCCGAACGCGATTCCGGCGCCGTACAATCACAGCAACGTCGATTCGGACGAAGTGATCTTCTACGCGTCCGATGACTTCATGAGTCGCAAAGGCATCGAGTACGGTGCCATCACGCATCATCCGGACGGCATTCCGCACGGGCCACATCCGGGGCGCGCCGAAGCGAGTATCGGGCAAAAGGAGACGAAAGAGCTGGCCGTGATGATGGATTCGTTCCGGCCACTCAAGGTCGCGAAGCAGGTCGCAGCGATTGAAGATCCTGGATATCACACCAGCTGGATCGAGGCGCAGCACGCGATGGTGGCGTCGCGCTGAGTTGCGCGCGCGGCAGGCAGCCCCGTTGACGTCACGCCGGTGACGATCCGGAACGACACTGCACCAGCCCCACGGCTCAAGCTGCTGGGGCTGGTATTCGTGCTCTTCTTCACCGTGTCGGGAGGAGCATTCACGCTCGAAGCGCTGGTCGCTGACGTGGGGCCGGTGCTGGCACTGTCGGCGCTGATCGCCTTTCCATTGCTCTGGGCAGTACCGGAAGCGCTGCTCATTGGCGAACTCGCCAGCATGCTGCCGGTCGAGGGTGGCTACTACCGCTGGGTTCAGCGCGCGTTCGGCGATCGCTGGGGTTTTGTCAATGCGTGGTGTACGTGGCTGTATTCGCTGGTCGAGATGTCGCTGTACCCGGCCATCGTTGTGCAATACCTCGGCGCCTTCATGCCGCAACTCGGACATGGCTGGACGGTGTGCGTCACACTCCTCGTCATCTGGATTCCGACGCTGCTCAACCTTCGCGGTGCGGTGCCGGTGGGACAGGTCTCGGTGGTCATCGGTTTTCTCGTGCTGCTGTGTTTTGGATTGCTGGCGCTGTTCGCACTGCCGCACATGACGCACGCGCCGTGGACCACACTCGGCCCACCGCAACCGGTGCGCTGGTCATCGCTCGGAGCGGGTCTCAGTCTCGCGTTATGGAACTGGATCGGCTGGGACAACGCGAGCACCGTCTGCGGTGAAATTGAAGACGCCGGACGCACCTATCCGCGCGCGCTCGCGATCGCGGTGCCGCTGGTTGCGCTTGGGTACTTCGTGCCTTTGCTGCCGGCATTGGCGGCGAGTGACTGGCGCACGTGGCACGAAGGTGGCTGGCCCGACATTGCGCGCGAAGTCGCGGGCCCGATCGGACCGGCGCTGGCAATTTCCATCATCGTGCTGGCGATGCTCAGTGCCACCGCGATGTTCAACTCGCTGCTGCTTGCGTACTCGCGCATTCCACTCAGCGTGGCGCAGGATCGACTGCTGCCGCCGTGGCTCGCCAAGGTCGATGAGCGCGGCGTGCCGGTTCGCTCGATTCTGCTCGCCTCAACGTTGTACTCAGCGATCGCGTTGCTGCCGTTCGGCGAACTGATCTCGGCCGATGTGGTGCTCTATGCGCTGGCACTCGGGCTGGAGTTTGCGGCACTGATCAAACTCCGAAAAGCCGAGCCGCAGTTGCGCGGCAGTTTTCGCTTGCCCCTTGGACGCTCGGGATTGGTGGTGCTCGCACTCTTGCCGATGCTCATTCTGCTCGGTGTGACCGGCCTTGAATTCAGCGAAGGTGAGTACGGCGGCC
>JANMWU010000145.1:0-5887 GCA_031380785.1 Gemmatimonadaceae bacterium | reverse complement strand
GCGGTGGCATCAGAGCTGGTTCACGCCCGAACTGCGCTGACGCGCAGGACGGGCAGACCAGAGGGATTCCCGTACGGTCGCTGGCAATCAGGTTCAGCGCCTGTGCAGGGTTGTACGACGCGGGCCGAGGCTTACGCATGCTCCCTCCAAATTGTGGTCCCTTTGGCAGATCGATCGCCTGGCGCCAATGGGCTATAGCAGAACAGTAACCACTTCCGGAAGGGCACGAAAAGGGGGCGGTCGCCGTTAATTGGCCTGCTCTCGCCAGATTCGCGTCAGAGCACATCTATCGCGCGGGACCTGGCGTGGAATCGGCTTTTCGCAGGAGTTCCTTCTCTGTTGGGTTAATGCGCAGCAACTGACGCTATGGTGTCGTTTAATTAAAAGCAAACTCATCTGCATTAGGCCGAAAGTTGCAACCCAAGTTCCAGTTCATGCATGAACCGGCGGGTCTCGGTATGCAGCACGAAACAAGCACGCACAAGTCGGCTGCCGGCCTGTAGTATGAACGGACCCTGACAACTCGAAGTCTGCCATTCTGGCGCGCACGCGATCCGGTACTTGCGCTCGGGACCGCTGGGAATGTTCGTCATCTCATACACGGAATTACCCGAAAATGACGCGCCCGGAACGCTATTGGCGGAGATCCTGATGCCGCGTGGTGCCTCGATCAGATCCCACCGGCCCGGCGCGGCGTCGCTCAGATTACGCCTCATCCCACCGGAACGGACGCCGCCACAGTCGCCGGTCAAGCTGCCACGACTTGCGCGCCGAGACTTCTTCGCCTGGTGCGAATAACTCCGTCTCGGCCAGCGCCTCAACCATCGAATCGGCCTTCGCACTCGATTCATCCGCCCAGTGCAGCAGCTCCGCCTCGAGCGTCATCGGCTGCACCGGACTGCCGAATTCAAGCGACCCGTGATGCGACAGGATCATGTGCTGCAGCTCGGTCATCTGCGCGTCAGTCAACGAGCACGTGCCCGCGCGTCGCGCTGCTTCCGCGCGCTCGGTGAACATGAGACATCCGAGTACAACGTGCCCGATCAGGTGATTTCGCGGATCGTAGCCCAATCCTTTCGCATCGACCGTGTACGCCTCGACCTTGCCGATGTCGTGCAAGAATGCGCCGGCGACCACCAGATCCACATTCGCCTTTCGCATCGTCTTCGCCATCTGCTGTCCGATCGACGCCACTTCCCACACGTGCAACAACAGCCCGCCAAGTTTTGCATGATGGCCGCGCACCGCACCTGGTGTGCGCTCGAATCGGCTGCGAAATGCATCGTCAGTGAAGAACAGGTTCACCGCCTCCGTCAGTCGCGGTGTGCTCAGGCCTGCGCGCAGCTTGTCGAGCGCATCCCAAAGGCGCTCGGTCGCGTACTCGACACGCGGCAGAAACTCGTCGATCCGTTCGGTGCCGGCAGGAAGCACACGCACCGGCCCAGTGATCTTCAGCTGGCGTGCTCCTGTCTTCGCGTAGACATCCACCTGACCGATCACCTGGACCACGCGTCCTTTTTCCACGCCGTCAAGCCACGCCGCATTGTCTTTCCACACCGGCGCGCTTTGCAGCGAACCGGTGGAATTGCCGAACGACAGCACCCAGAATGGATCGCCGCCACCTGTGCTGCGTTCGATTCGGTCGAGTACGAGCAACTCCGCCGACACGGAGGCGCCCGCGGTGAGCTGTGGCAGATTCAGTGGAGGCATGAGCGGAGCGGACATATTGATCGGCGGCGAAACTGAGACGGCCGCAAGATGGTGTGGCGCGCGATGCCCTGTCGAGGCGAAGGAATTGGCGTATCATCGTTCGAGCACGGCGCGCCAGGCTCTATGCAACCCGATGACAGGCTACCCGATGAAGCGATACAGAAACACGATCATCACCCTGCTCCTTCTCGCCGGTCTTGTTGCGGTGTTCTGGAACAAGACCATGTCCGCGCAGCAGGTCACGTGCGAAGTCTGCGTCGTATTCAACGGCAAGCGGCAGTGCTCCAAGGCCAGCGGCGTCTCGGTGAAGGAGGCGGCGCGCACGGCGCACTCCACGGCCTGCGGACCCGTGGCAAATGGCATGAACGAGAAGATCGCGTGTGACGGTCGTCCACCTGACCTGCAGCGCTGCGATCCGCCGACGCCCTGATGCGATTGTCTGGCGGCGTCAGTTGAAGAAGAGCACGTCTCCGTCGCCTTCGAGCGCGAGTTGCAGATGCGCCGCACAGACGCCGCACACCATCTCAGCGATCCATGCAGCGCCCGTGATCTGATCGGCGCTGACCGCCGCACGCAGCTTCAGTTTTTTGTATGTGTATTCCTTGCAGCGCGGACAGGCCTGCGCGCGCGCGATCCGTTCCGCGCGCTCCCTGGTGATAACGACCGTCATGTCAGCCGACGCCGGGGGGCAGGTCGCCGGCTACCCTCGGCAGCTGGGCCTGGGACGATGACTGAGGCGATTTCGAGGGCTCGGCATTGGAGCCGCCGGACGTGCGCGCGAGCAGCTCCTTGATGCCGCCCAGCGCGCCCATCATGCCGGCAGCCTCGGCTGGCAGAAACACGGTGCTGCCCTTTCCTGCCGCCAGCGCTGGCAGCATCTCGAGATACTTCTGGCCCAGCAGATACATGGCCACCTGACCCGCGGGAAGCGCGTCCGCAATCCGCCGGATCGCCTCCGCTTCGGCTGACGCCATCGCCAGCCGCGCCTCGGCCAGACCGGTCGCGCGCAGAATGGACGCCTCGCGCTCACCCTGCGCTTTCTGGATCTGCGACTCGCGCGAACCCTCGGCTTCGAGAATCTGTGAGCGCTTGGTGGCTTCGGCGTTCGTCACTGAGGCGCGCCGTTCGCGTTCGGCCCGCATCTGCAGCTCCATCGACTGCTGAATATCACGCGGCGGTTCAATGCTCTGCAGTTCGACACGTGTCACGTCCACGCCCCATCCGATCGATGCTTCCTCGATCGTTTCGCGCATGCGGACGTTGATGCCGTCGCGACTGGTGAGCGTGGTGTCGAGCTCCATCTCGCCGACAATGTTGCGCAGGGCTGTGCGCGTCAGCGTCTCCAGCGCGAAGGGCAGATTCTGCACTGAATACGTGGCCTTCTGCGGATCAGCGACGCGGTAGTACATCACCGCATCGATATCGATCGTCACGTTGTCCTTGGTAATGACGGGCTGGCTCGGAAAATTCAGAACCTGCTCGCGCAGATCGATGCGCGATGTCGAGCCACTGGTCACCTTCTTGACGCCGGTGACATCCATGCCGAAAAACCGGACATCGATCGTTCGCGGACGGTCAATGAATGGGATCAGAACGTTGAATCCCGAGCGCGCGATGCGGTTGAACCGGCCGAGCCGCTCGATAACCATCACTTCGGCCTGGCCGATGATCTTGAATGAGCTCGTGCCGATGAACAGCACGACCATGATGATCACGATCAGGGGGATAAGCCACGACATGGCAGGATCCTGAGACTGGGGGATGAAGCTTGACTCGCTTCATGCTACTCCTCGGATCGCTGCCACGGCAGCAGCCGTGGCGCCGCTGCCTCGGCCCGGAACTCAGGGCAACTGACTCAGGGCCGCCAGTCGGCCACAAACAGGTTGGTTTCTGTCTTCTTCTGGTCGAACCGGTTGGACGCCCAGATGATGTGTTTGCCGTCGGGGCTGAACATCGGGAAGCCGTCGAATACGGGGTTCGTCGTCACCTGTTCGAGGTTGCTTCCGTCGAGGTTCACCAAGTACAGGTCGAAGTTGCCGCTGCGCGGAGTCTTGTAGTTCGACGAAAAGATGATCCGCTTGCCGTCCGGGGTCCACGAGGGGCCGAAATTGGCGCCGCCGAGGTGCGTGATCTGCCGGTTGTCGCTGCCGTCGGCGTTCATCACGAACAGCTCGACCTTGCTCGGGCGGATCAGCCCCTGCGTGAGCAGCTCGCGGTACTGCGCCAGTTCCAGCGAGTCCTTCGGGTGATGAGCGCGATACACGATCTTCGTGCCATCAGGGGACCACCACGGGCCGCCGTCATAGCCAGGCGCATCGGTGAGCTGCTTCACGTCGGTGCCGTCGATGTTCATCGTGTAGATGTCAAGGTCACCGCCCTTGAGCGACGTGAAGACGATCTTCTTGCCGTCCGGCGAGAGATTGCCCTCGGCGGTGTAGGTGTTGTAGTTCGTGAGTCGGCGAAGGTCGGTGCCGTCACGATTCACGGTGAAGATGTCGAATTTATCGAGCGCCCAGACGTAGCCTTTCGACGGATCAGGCTTTGGCGGGCAGGTGCTGTCATGCATGTGGCTCGACCCGAAGAACAGTCGATTCGTTCCGGGAATGAACCAGCCGCAGGTTGTCTTGCCGCTGCCATTCGAGACGCGATGAATGTCGGACCCGTCGGCGCGCATGACGAACTGCTGATCGCAGGTGCGACCGTTGCGTGACGACTGGAAGGTGATCCACCTGCCGTCATTGCTGTAATACGCCTCGGCGTTTTCGCCGCCGTCGGTGAGCTGCCGGATGTTGGTGAGGTGCAGTTCGCCGGCGTCACTGAGGCGCGGAATGTTCACGGCCGGCGACGGCGTTGGACTACGCGGTGCTGATGATGGCTTTGCGCCGCAGGCGGCGAGGTTCAGCAGCGTCGCGCTGAGCGCGAAAGACATGACACGGCGAGCGATCTGCATGACGAACGGTGGCGGTTGAACGAGCGAGGGGCCGGACAGTGTGTCCGGCCCCTCGTCAAGTTATTTCCGCACCGATTGTGTTTGCGGTCCGTGGAACTACGGACGGCCCTTGGTTGGGGTGGCAGCTCCAATCATCGAGAACAGGTCGCGCTGCGTGCCGCCGCGATGCAATAGCTCAAGCGCCTTCTGCAGCTGCGGGTCATCAACGAACTGGCGCTTGGCAACGGTGGAGTCGCCGTACACGGCGCGGGCGACGCGGACGCTGATAAGGCGATCGAAGTAGCCGGGCGCGGCGAAATACGTCGCTGAATCGACCGGGACTTTTGCGGCGGAGATGCGGCGGAAGTATTCCTGACGCCAGGCCGGCATGACGACGAATGCTGTCGACTTGACCTGTGGCCGCAGCTCTTCGGCGTACTGCGATAGCGTGCTGAGGGCTTCCTGCAGCTTGGGAGCGAGCGCGCGGGCAGCCTTCAGCTCGAGCGTTGTCAGCGTGTCAGGACGCACCGTGACGTCGGGTGTGATACCACCGCCGCCGTAGATCACGCGGCCCGCATCGCTGCGGAACGCGGGACGTGCCTTGCGCGCGCTGTCGGTTTCCATGGAGTCCGGCGCTTCCTCTTCCACGAAGCGACCGTTCACATACTTGCGCGGGCGCTGAATGGAACGGCCGCTCGGCGTGAACCACTTCGCGGTGGTCATCTTCAGCGCGTAGCCGCCGTCGAGCCGGAAGAGCGACTGCACCAAGCCCTTGCCGAAGCTGGTTGTGCCGACGATCAACGCGCGATCGTGATCCTGCAACGCGCCGGCGACGATCTCCGATGCCGAGGCAGAACCGTCGTCAACCAGCACGACCATTGGCAGGTTCGGCAGCATCGGCTCTTCCTGCGCGATGAACTGCTGATTCATGTCGGCGCGGCCGCGATAGCTCAGAATCTCCTTGCCCTTGGGCAGGAAGAGATTGCTCATCACGAACGCTTCATCGAGAATGCCGCCGGGATTGTTGCGCAGATCGACGATCAGCGACTTCATGCCTTCGCGCTGCAGCTGCTGAATGCCGCGAATCGTTTCGGCCGATGATGTTTCGTTGAAACCCTGCACCGGGATGTAGCCGACGCCGCCGTCGAGCATGGTGACGAACGGCACCGCCGGAATGCGAATCGTGGCGCGCGTGAATGTTGCGTTGATCGGCTCGGGCACACCGGGCCGCGCGAAGCGCACGCGAAC
>JANMWU010000111.1:0-3070 GCA_031380785.1 Gemmatimonadaceae bacterium | reverse complement strand
TCGTACCAGGCGCGCTTTTTCTCACCGACGCCAATGCCGCTGGCGCGCGGGCAACACAACGAGTGCGCCTGTGGCAGGAGTCGTCGCCGCCGGGACGATCGACGATCGATCTCCGATTCGCGCGCGCCGGCCAGCTCTCGTACGTCGTGTTATCGATCGGCGCAGAAGTGCTGTTTGCACATACGGACACGACAGCGCACGTCGACCGCCCGGTGGATATCCGAGCGACAGCGTTTCCGGTACACACGCTGCGCTCTCAGCTCTCGCTGGTCTGGTCGGATGCCAGCGCCTTCGTGCTGCTGCGCGAGGACAACCTGCTCACCGATGCACTGTCACCTGAGGCAGACTGGAACGTACCGGCGCCGCGCACGTACGCGCTGGCCATCCGCAACGCATTGTTCACGATTACACCTGTGAACAGCCTCCTGCTCTTCGCGACATTTCGTGATGCGGAAATGCTCGAGAAGGGCGTGCTGCATCTGGGTTTTGGTGTCTACAGGATTCTGCCGACACTGCCGGATCCTTATGCCGCCAATGTGCGCGGGCTGTTCTTCTCACGGCTCGAACGCATCCAGAGCGTCTCGCAGCTGCTGATTGCATCCGTGACGTGGCAGAAGGCGCTGAACGACGACGCGGCCGATACGATCGCCACCACCTTCTCGTTCGCACCGATCGGTACGCAGGCGCAGAGCGTCGCCGCGTGGACTGTGGCGGCAGCGAACAACGCGAAAGGTGGCATGCAACAGCCGGCTGCCACCACCGCTGCGCAGCCAGCGCCAGTGGCCGCGTTCGACGCACGGACATTCGCGGCTACCGGGCGCACGCCACCGGATCAGATCTGGGATTCGCTCTTCGAGCAGTTCGGGCAGGAGCAGTTCTCGCTGCTCGATGTGTCGAGTAATGCCGATCAGATGGGCGTGAGCTTTGCGTTCTTCGATCCGCGAAATGTCGAGAAGGGACAGTCACCGTTTGGCGAGGCCTTTGGAGGCGGGCCCGCTGCGCCAGGGAATCCGGTTGAAGTGCGCGATCTTGATCTCTCCGCACAGAGCCGGTTCGTGCGCGCCTTCACCGTGCCGCAGCTGAGCTGGGAGCCGATGCTGAATCTCACGGCTCCCGAGCGCGCGGGCGATCCGCCGCAGTGGAAGCTGCTCTTCCCGAACGATGGCGGCCCGACGCGCCTGATGAACAATGACACGACGGTGGTGCCAATCGCACCGATTCCCGTCACGCACCATCTCGTGGACGATTTTACGAAACGCCCGAATGGCTTCACCGGCGCACTCTTCACGTTGCCGTACGGCCTCCACGCATTCGCTGAAATCACGCGACGGAATCAGATCACCAACGCGCCGCCGGGCGCTTCGCTGACGCTGAACCAACCCGCATTCGAAGCGGGTGCGATGATCGGCGGAATCCAGATCCGCGCCGACGCCCCGCCGCAGGCCGCCGAGGGCGCATTGTTTCGCGGCTGCACGGTGCAGCTGGAGAATCTCATCGCTCCAGATGGTACGCCCACACTCACCGGAACACTCGGCGCGAGCGTCGGCACCATCTTCAATGACGAGTTCTTCCTCAAAGGCAGCAACCCGCGCAATCGCGGAGTTCCGCTGACGCGCATCGACTTCTCTGGGTACGGCGCCAGCATCTTCAGTCACTGGGAAGCGCCGAACGCGGCCATCGCGGCCACCAGTCAGGCGCGCTTCGATGTGTTCGTCGGCCGTACCGCGCACGAAGTGATTCAGGTCCGCACGCTGATGTATCCGTGGGGCATTCATGTGGTGCGCACGATCACGCTGTTCCGCACATCCAGCGGCCATACCTATCGCTATGACAGCGGCTGGCAGCCGGAGTCGGATGGCTTGTTCGACTTCCGCTATAAAGTGATTACACGCGCCGCGCCTGGAACTCCGAGCGACCGGGATCCGAAGTACTTCTTCCATCCCGGAGTGGTGCGCGGCGTGTTCAACGTACGCAACATTCGCGAAACCGACGCCATCAAGCCGTTCATCGCGCAGCTGACAAAGGCGGTGGGCACAACATACATCGATCAGGACAACTTCGAGACCCTCGTTGATGGTTCGACGCGGCCTGAAGACTCGTCGCCAGGCGTCGAGCTGCGACCGGTGTACTTCGACGGCGATTTCGAACTGAACAACGTGATTGCGGGCGCCACCGGTGGACGCGTACCGTCAAAAGGCATCGTAGGGTTCGTGCAGCTCAAGCCGCGTGGTGAACCGATCTCGCCGGTGCTCTTCACCCAACTGCTTGATTCGCAACTCGGTTCAATTGGCGGTGCGGTCGCGTGCGAGCTGAACGTCGCTGGCAGTGGTCAAAAGCTGCGCGCGAGCCGCGTGGACGTGAGCCCGTCAGTGGCAGCGGACGGCGTCTCACCGATCTTCGTGGTCGCTGCGCGCGGCGCAGTCGTCCTGCCGACCGGTGGCGCGTGGAGTGTCGTGCAGCACGATGCGGGATCCGGTGATGTCACTGCGCTTGATGCAAACGCCACGGTGCCAGTGATCCGCCGCGGTCTGCTGAATCCCGCCACGCGCACCACCGACGCTGCACCCGGCGACCTGTTCCGCCTCGCGAATCCTGTTGACCTCGTGCGCGCGCCGATCGCCACCACGCGCAACTTCGGCTTTCTGCAAACCACCGGTACGCAAAAGGCACTCTTCCGTCTGCCGAGCTTCCAGCAGGGCGTGGATCAATTGCTGGGCGCTGCTCCGGATTTTGCCGATTCGTACCGACTGATCAACACGAAAGGCATCTTCCCGAACGTGAAAGACGCGGTACCGCTGGTACTCGGCGCGTTCAAGACGAAGATCATCGACGAGGGATTCAAGCTCCTTGATGAAGGCAACCCTGGCAAAGTGCTCGAGCAGGTGCTGCCGAAAGGTCCGCTGTATCTGATCAAGGAGTCGTACCTCAAGATCTACATCGACTACAACTTTGCGGCCAATGCCACGAACGGCACACCCGCACGGGACAGCAAGCTGTCATTCGGATTGGACTCGGCCGCGGCGGAAGGGCAGAAATGGCTCTCGACGGTCGCTGACATCGCGATGGTCGT
>JANMWU010000108.1:0-3698 GCA_031380785.1 Gemmatimonadaceae bacterium | reverse complement strand
CGGAACACACGATTGAAGTAGGCCGCGCTCTCAAATCCGCACGCCGCCGCCGCCGCCGTCACTGAGTGGTCGGTGAGCAGTTGCCGCTGCGCTTCATGGACACGGTACTGATTCACGAACTCCGTGAATGTGAGACGCGTCGTGCGTTTGAAGAAGCGACAGAACGCCGCCTCGCTCAGGCTTGCGATTTCGGCTGCCTCGTGCAACTCGATGCGTCGGTTGAACTGTGTACTCACCAGTCGCGTCACTCGTGCCAGCCGCTGCTGATCATCGTGTGGATCGTGCACGCCGCTCAGCGCAGTGCCACCAAGCGCTGTGAAGTCCGTGCTTTCGGCCAGCCGCTGAAAGATGCGCAGTAACAGCATCAGGCGATCGAACGGTTGCAGCTTTGCCAGACGCGTGAGCTGCCGTCCAACTGACGCTTTCGTGCGCCCGTGGAACGAGAGTCCCGCGCGCGCCCGTTCGAACAACGCCGCAATTTCCGAAAATTCCGGACGGTCACCGAGCGCGCTGCCGATGAACTCCGGCGTCAGTTGAACGACGACCTTGCGATAGTCAGTCGTCACGCCGTAGTCGAAGTTCAGATGCGGCACGTTCGGTCCGATGAAAACCAGATCGCTGCCCTCGTAGCGCGAAATGTGATCGCCGACGTGTCGCGTGCCGCTCGCCTGATCGATGTAGACCACCTCGTATTCGGGGTGGTAGTGCCACATGAAACGATCGGTGAGATGCGGCGTGAGCAGCACGCGAAAGGAGCTGCCGGCGTCCGATTGTATGTGCTCGAGAATACTCCTCACGTGCGCCTCCTGAGCCTCCAACCTGCGGCACGCCCCACGCATTCAGGCCGCCACGTCCACAGACAGCAATTGCGATATCACGAGCAGAATAGTGCAAGAACCGGCGAGCCGTGTGCTAACACCTGAGGCAGGCAGGGCCCGAGCTTTCCGGCCAACGAAAGGCTCTCCACCAACTGCGAGGTTCGTATGCTGAAAACTGAAACCATGATCCCCGGCAACGCCCATAAGGACATCCCGGGCAATCCCTCAACCGCTATCAACACGATTCAGCTGCGCGACCACGCCGACGCCTCGTCGCTGCGCGTGATGTCGCCGGCTGATTGGGCGTTCTGGAAGCAGAACGGCTACGTCGTCATCAGGCAGGCCGTCCCGCGCCAGAACGCCGACCGCCTTGCCGCGTTGCTGTGGGAGTTCGAGGAGAAAGTCCCGACCAACAAGGAAACGTGGTACGCACCGCCGCGTGCCGAGATGAAGATGAAGGAGCTCACCAACAGCGGGATGGTCGAGCTGTACAACCATCAGTACGAGTGGGACAACCGGCAGAGTCCGCGACTGTACGACGCGTTCGTGGACATCTGGGGCATGGAGCAGCTGTGGGTCACTATCGACCGCGCCAATCTCAACCTGCCGACGCGACCGGGCTTTGAGTTCAAGGGATTCATTCACTGGGACTACGATCCTGAAACCAGGCCGCAGAATGTGCAAGGCGTGCTTGCACTGGCCGATCAGACCGATGAGAACATGGGCGGCTTTCAGTGCGTACCTGAACTCTTCCGCTCGTACGATACGTGGAAGCTCACGCAGCCGATCGATCGCGATCGCTTCAAGCCTGATGTCAGCGGCTTCGACATCGTGAAAGTGAAGATGGAAGCTGGCGATATGCTCATCTTCAACAGTTCGCTGGCGCATGGCATTCGACCGAACCGGTCAGACGACAAGGTGCGTATCGCGCAGTACATCGCCATGACGCCAGCGCAGGAAGAAAACGACGCGCTGAGACAGTGGCGCGTGAATTCGTGGCATCATCGTCGCGCGCCGGAAGGTCACGCCTTCCCTGGCGATCCACGTAACTGGGAGCAGACGCGCTACGGTCGCGCCGCGTTGAGTGCGCTCGGTGAAAAACTGCTCGGCCGCCGCTCATGGGAGTCCGGCGAGCTGTTCGACGCTGCACAGATCTGATAGGTCAGAGCACGCCGCGGCCACTCGATGCATTTCGCCCGAACGCGACTATTATCCTCGCGTTCGGGCGTCGCCGTGCGCGGAGCTTCCGGTGAAAAAGACCGAGCGGTGATCCGGAATGCGCGCGGGCGGTGCGACGCCGGACGCACGATCTCTTCTCACATCCGCCGGTATCTCGCCACGCAAATCGCACCGACCTGCCGTTTTACTTTCACCGGAATGTCCGCATGCAGTCGCTCTACCTCTCGACGGCGGTCATCCTGCTCGGTGGCGCACTGCTGTCGATTCAGTCGCCACTGAATGCAATGCTGGGCCGCGCCGTCGGATCACCGGTGAACGCGGCGCTGATCTCGTTCCTGGTGGGAACCACCGCACTGAGCGTGGTTGCGCTTGTGCAGCGTGCGGCGCCGGATAGCAGCGCAACGCGCGCTCTGCCTTCATACGCCTGGGTCGGCGGTCTGTGTGGTGCGGTGTTCGTCACCGCGGCGACCTATGCTGCACCGCGAATCGGCGTCGCCACGATGCTGACGCTGGCAGTCGCAAGCCAGCTCGGCATGGCTGTGGCGCTCGATCACGCCGGCGCATTCGGCATCACGCCACACCCGGTGTCGGGCGGTCGCATTGCGGGTCTGGTGCTGGTGATCCTCGGCGCGATTGTCGTTCGAAGGTACTGACGCGATTCGTTTCAGGGAGTCCGTTTCAAGGGGTCAGAGATCTTGATCCAATCAAGATCTCTGACCCCTTGAAACGAATCGTTCGAACGCCGATCAAGAACTCTGGCCCCTTGATCCATCAAGAACTCTGACCCCTCGATCCTGACCCCGCGATCCTGGGCAGCGGCTCGCGCCGCCACCCAGCTGGCTCAGTTCGCGGGAACGTTGTAGCCGGCCGTAACGGTCGGCGCGCCCGGCAGCCTGCCTGGCTGTGCCGTCACTGTCACAGTCGCCGGCTGCACAACCGGCGCGGAAACGGTCGCGCTGGCGGTCACTGCAGCCGACACGGTCAGGTAACCCGACTGGCGGGCTGCCGTCGGATCGGTGGGTCCATTGGTGCCGCACGCTGCGAGGAGCGTGAGGCTGCTGGCCAGAAGGACTCGTTTGGCGAGGGTCGAAAACGGCTTCATGAGAAGTGGGGCGAAGGGTTCGATTTGCGGTCTGTCAGTTCACCGCATATCAATGGATGAGCACGGCGCATGCCGAGCCCGGCCATAAAGGAAGTTCGCACCATCGAACGCGTAAAATCGGCGCGCGGACATGCGACGTCGCCGCACGCCGAACAGCCGCACCAAGCCTGTAAAGCGTTGTGAATAAAGAGTTTGTACCGGTGCCAGGACGCCGGTTCGATTTGCCGGACGCGCCATCGGATGCGCTGGGCGCTCCGGAATTCACCAGCGGTTTGCCAGCCGGATCAGCCAGAGAACGGCCGTAGCTGCGGCGCAATCCGCTAAAAATTGGCGGTCTGCAATGATGAAGCAGGAATCGGGCCAACCGCTGGGCCCGCTTCCGTGGTCGGCCTCCGCGAGCGCCGGCCAGCACCGGCCAGCGCCGCTATGCCGGAATGGCTTCCCGCGATCCGACCGCGGCCTGCTCGCGCCGGCGCGTCGTGTTCATGAGCGCCGTGTAGCGCGCCGTCAGCGGCGCGTAGGCAAGCCCCTTCACCAGCTCGGCAAACCGCGGAACCTGCGCCACGGCCGACAGCACGCCAACGTCCGCCAGCGGGCCC
>JANMWU010000080.1:0-6019 GCA_031380785.1 Gemmatimonadaceae bacterium | reverse complement strand
GTCACTCCGGAACGATGACGCGCAGCGCACCAGGCCTGATGGAATAGCGGAGCGGCAGCTCCAGCGTCGTTACTTCGCCATCGACAGCCACCGGCAGTTGCGTGATATGATCGGCGAACGGCACGTCGATGGTGGCAGCGGTGGACGTCGCCATCGCGAGTGCGCCGGATTCGGTGGCAGTGCCGGCAAGGATCCGCCACACCAGCCGAAAGAGACGCCATCGCCCTGACTCTTCGACCACATACAGCGCCAGTTTGCCCGCGCACACCGTGTCCCGCGAACCGGCGTCGAAGCCTGCCATCCGATACTCATTGTTACCGATGAAGATGAGCGGCGTGGTCCGCACAACCTCCGCGCCAGCCGCTGCGATCTTCATTCGCAGCGCCTTATGTTTTCGCGTCACGCGCAGCGTCGCCCAGGCCGCCACAATCCACTTCTCGATTCCGCTGGCGCGATACCGCTCGCGCAGCTGCACGATGCGAGGATAGAGCCCGACGCTCGAGTTGTTGAGAAACAATCGGCCGTTCACCTCACCGATGTCCACTTGCATTGTGTGTCCGGCGAGAATGACGCGCACAGCGTCCTCCAGAGCGATCGGAATTCCGAGATCTCTGGCAAAATGATTGAGCGTACCAAGCGGCAGCACGCCGAGTGTCACATCGCGACCTGCGATGACATTGGCGACACTGTTGACGGTGCCATCGCCGCCACCGGCTACAACGACGCCGACACCATCCGTGATCGCCGTGTCCAGCTCCTGCTGCAGATCGACGCCAGGCTTGAGCATCACGACGCGCAGCTCGCGGCCGGCCGCTGTAAAAATCTGCTCGAGCAGGTCGGCCGCCTTCTCCGCGGAACCATCGCCCGATCCGGCGTTCAGCACGACCGCGACACGGGTGTTGGCGCATGGCATCCGCGAACGAAACGGAATCTGACGTCCTTTGCAACCGGCGCGAAGCATCTGGCTGCCGAGTGGCCGTCGGTTGGCATCATCAATGGGTGACTACCATTGATCCATGAGCGCCGACGCGGGTCCCCACCAACACCCCGACACCGTGACCGCACACCCGGACGAGGCCCTCGACCGCGACATTCGGCTTCTCGGACGCCTCCTGGGCGACCTGATCGCCGAACAGGCCGGACCCGATGTCTTCCGTCTTGTCGAAACGATTCGGCGTGAAGCCGTCAGCCAGCGCCGGACCGGCGGGGTCGGCACACGTGCAGTGGACAATCTGGTGCAGGGCGTGGATCACGACACCGCGATCTACGTGGTGCGCGCCTTCAGCTGGTTTTCGCTGGTGGCGAACATTGCCGAAGATGTCCATCACGCACGGCGCCGGCGATTTCATCGTGCGTCAGGCTCGCCGCCACAAGCGGGGACGCTGGACCACACTCTGCAACTGTTGCGAAGCGAAGGATTCGACAACGCGCGCATCGTCGACACGCTGACGCACGTGCAGGTCAGTCCCGTGCTCACCGCACATCCAACGGAGGTGCGCCGCAAGACGATTCTCGATACACAGCGCCGCATTGCCGAGCTGCTCGTGGAACGCGACCGGCTGCGCATGGACGCTGCAGAAGAAGTGGCGTGGGAAGCGGAGTTGCGCCGGCAGATTCTCACGCTCTGGCAGACGTCGTTGCTTCGGCTGGCCAAGCTGCGCACGCGCGACGAAATAGCAGAAGCGCTGCGCTACTACGATCTGACACTTTTCCACGAACTCCCTGCCCTGCAGCTCGCCGTGCAGCGGACGGTGGACGAACTGGCACCTGGCACGCCGCCGCGCGCGATGCCGGTGGTGCAGATGGGGTCGTGGATCGGGGGCGATCGCGACGGCAATCCGTTCGTGACGGCCGATGTCCTGAACATGGCTGTCGATCAACAGGCCGCCACTGCACTCACGCATCACCTGAACGCGATCTTCGAACTCTCGCTCGAGCTCTCCATGTCGTCGCGCCTGATCACACCGACCGCAGACCTGCTGGCGCTGGCTGACGTCTCGGGCGATGACTCGCCATTCCGCGCCGACGAGCCGTATCGTCGCGCATTGCGCGGTGTGCACGCGCGGCTCGCCAGCACGGCCCGTGCCACACTCGGCCGCATCCCGGGACGTGCACCACACGCGGTGCTCGAACCGTATTGCGAGCCGTCGGAACTCTCGCGCGATCTCGGCATCGTGGAAACATCATTGCACGCGCACGGCGCGGGCTCGCTGGCGGATGCCCGCGTGCGACCGATCCGCGCCGCGGTGGATCTGTTCGGATTCCATCTCTGCACGCTCGATCTGCGGCAGAACAGCGATGTGCATCTGACGGTCGTAGCGGAGTTGCTGCGTTGCGGCGGCGTGGTCGACAACTATGAAGCGCTCAGCAACGATGAGCAGGTTGTGATTCTTCGTCGCGAACTGGCCACGCCGCGCCCGCTGGTAAGTCGCGCCGTGTCGTACAGTGACCTCACGCGAAGCGAACTGGCGATCGCCGAAAATGCCGCCACAGCCATCCAGCGGTTCGGTTCGCGTATCATCGGCCACTACGTGATTTCGAAATGCACCTCGGTGAGCGACATGCTCGAAGTGGCGATCATGTTGCGCGAGGCGGGACTGTTCGTGCCGGGTGAGGCGCCGCAGCTCGCCGTCGATATCGTGCCGTTGTTTGAAACCATCGTGGATCTTGAAGCCTCGGGCGCCACGCTCCGCGCACTGCTCGCCATTCCTGAATACCGTCACTGGATTCGCACGGCGCGCGGCAACCTGCAGGAAGTGATGCTCGGCTATTCCGACAGCAACAAGGATGGCGGATATCTCACGTCGGTCTGGGCGATCTATCGCGCGCAGGCTGAGCTGGTGGCGGTGGCCCGGGATGCCGGGGTGCGCTTGCGATTCTTTCACGGCCGCGGCGGCACTGTCGGCCGTGGCGGCGGGCCAAGTTACGACGCCGTGCTGGCACAGCCACCCGGCGCCGTGAATGGCGCGCTGCGAGTCACCGAGCAGGGTGAAGTGATCGCGGCACGCTATGCCGATCGCGATCAGGCGCGGCGCAATCTCGAGGCGCTTGTTTCGGCGACGGCGATCGCGACGGCCGCCGGCGTATCTCCGGAAGCCACCGATCCCGCGTTCTCGCCGACGATGGACGAGCTGTCGGCGCTGAGCTATTCAGCGTACCGCGACCTGGTGTACGGCACGCCGGGATTTGTGCCGCTCTTCCGCGCCATCACACCGATCCGCGAGATCAGCACGCTCAACATCGGCAGCCGGCCCGCATCGCGCACCAGCTCCGAACGCATTGAAGATTTGCGCGCGATTCCGTGGGTGTTCAGCTGGAGTCAGTGCCGCATTCTGTTGCCGGGCTGGTACGGAGCCGGTTCGGCATTCGAAGCGTGGGCGACTGACAACGCGCGCGTTGAACTGCTGCAGCGCATGTATCGCGAGTGGCCGTATTTCCGCACCGTGCTGTCGAACATGGGCATGGTGCTGGCAAAGAGTGATCTGGATATCGCCGCGAGCTATCTCACGCTGGCACCGGAGCGCGAGTTTGCAGCAGCGGTGTTCGCACGCATCACGCTTGAACATTCGCGCGCTGTCTCTTGGGTGGAACGCATTTCGGGCCAGCCACTGCTCGGTGACAACCCGGCGCTGGCCCGCAGTATCCGAAATCGCTTTCCCTACCTTGATCCGCTGCACTCGCTTCAGGTGGCGCTTCTGAAGCAGTTGCGTGCCGGCGATTCCGATCCGCGGCTGGTACGCATCATTCAGCTCACACTCAACGGGGTGGCGGCGGGTCTGCGGAACAGCGGGTGACGCCAGGGGCTTCGGTCGCCCGGGCGCAACGGGGTGATCGTCCCCCGCGCCCTATCGCCAGCGTCAGTAGATTCGACGCAAGTACTGCCGGTGCGTCGCTGAGCGGTTGCCGGACACCGGCACGCCTCATGCACAAACCGGGCTCGAGGCCGGGCCCGACCCTGCATTCCCGCGCGCTCCACGCCGCTCCTCCGGGCGAACAGCGGCGCGCCGGGAACAGCGGATCCACTGGCGGCGTCTCTCCGTAGAGGCGTGGGGGTGGCATGGCCGCTGCCCTGTCTCTTGTTTGGTGTGACGCTGCGCCTTTCACGCTGACCGATTCCGGTCGCCGGCGGCGATTCATCTTCTGCTGAGCCGAGATGCCGGAAGCGCTGGTCGGTCCTGGTCGCCCACGCCACGCCGCGGCAACGCGCGCGCTTCGCTGGCTGCGAACGTGCGCCATCTCGATTTCGGCCGGGCTGCTCGCCGCCTGCAGCGGCGACAGTTCCAAAGGCGGTGTGAATCCGCGACCCGGTACCGTAACCACGGTGCGCGTGTCGCCGTTGACGGTCGCTCTCGATATCGGCGCGACGCAGCAACTCACCGCCTTCGCGCTCGATGCCGCCGGCAGCGCGCTGTCGGGCCGCTCGTTCACGTGGACGTCTGCGACACCGACCATCGCCACCGTGAGTTCCACCGGCGTCGTCGCCGGAATCGCCTCTGGCACGGCGCAGATCACGGCGGCGGCTGACGGAGTGATCGGGTCAGCCACGGTCGCAGTGACGATTCCCGTATCGGCCCGTTGCGACGCCACAACGCCGATCGCGATCGGTCAGAGCGTCACGGGAACAATCACCAGCACCGACTGTCGTCTCGCCGACACGAGTTACGCCGACAAGTACGTTCTCACGCTCAGTGAGTCGACGCCGGTCCGCGTGTCCATGATCGGCACGGTCGACGCCTATCTCATTCTGCAGGACGCCGCCAGCGGCGCCATCATCGCCGAAGACGATGATGGCGCCGGCAGCACCAACGCGCGAATCGAGCTAGTGGTACCGGCCGGACGCTACGTGATCGTCGCCACCACCTTCGGCCCGAATGATTTCGGCGACTATCAGCTGGCGGTCACTCCCGGCTCGAGCGCGTGTCTGGCCGCCACCCCTCTCGGCTCCGACGCGACCATCGCCGGCACACTCGCAACGTCGGCGTGCCTGCTCCCTGATTCAAGTTACGCCGATCGCTACACGCTGACGGTTCCGAAACGCACGATCCTCAACGTCACGATGCACAGCGATGTCATCGACTCCTATCTGTTCGTCGAAAAGACCACCGGCCAGTCCATCCAGCGCGACGATAACGGCGCCGGTGGCAAGGATGCGAGGATTGCAGTCACGCTCGACCCGGGCACGTACATCATCTACGCCACCAGCGCGAAAGCTCGTGAGGTCGGCGCATACACCATGACGGTCGGCACGCGGCTGGATCCGTGCGGCGTCAATCGCAGCGTGGCCGTCGGCTCAACGATTACCGATACGCTCACTACCACCGCCTGCCGTCTCGCCGACGGCAGTTTCATCAAGCGATTCGGCTTTACCGTTACCGCCAGCACGCCCGTCCGCATCGATCTCACCAGCACACAGTTCGACACATACATCTTCGTGCAGCAGGCGGGTTCCGCCGCCAAACTGGCGGAGGACGACGACAGCGGCCCCGGTACGAATTCGGAAGTGCTGCTGGTGTTCGCGCCGGGCGACTATGTCATTACCGCCACCAGCGCCACATCGGGTGAGGTGGGCCTGTTTGATCTCGCACTGTCGGGCGCCGTGCAGACCACCGTCGGCCTCACGGCGTCTCCGGCCACCGTCACGCTGCAACCGGGGCTCACACAACAGATCACGGCGACTGTGACCGGTGCGGCCAATACAAACGTGCTCTGGAAGAGCAGCACGGCTGGCGTGGCAACGGTGTCCTCAACTGGCGTGGTTCGGGCCATCACGGCTGGCAGCTCCACCATCACGGTGACCTCGGCCGCCGATCCATCAAAGACTGCCAGCGCCGCGATAACGGTCACCGCCGGCAGCGGTGTGAACCTCGACGTCCCGCTGGTCTATCTCACGCAGTCGGTGCAGACGGCGGACAGCCGCATTCCACTCGTCGCCGGTCGGCCGACAATCGTACGCGTGTTCGTGCGCGGCAGCACGACCGGACTGGCGCCCGCCGCGGTGCGCGTGCGCTTCTATCAGGGT
>JANMWU010000069.1:0-2854 GCA_031380785.1 Gemmatimonadaceae bacterium | reverse complement strand
CGGGTGGCGATCACGGGAATGTCGCCGATGGCAATGCGCCTGGCGAGCGTGGAATCCGCACTCACGGGGCAGCCCGCCACGGCACAGTCAGTGGCTGCCGCTGCGCGGTCGGCTGGTGGTGGCCTGGAACTCTACGACGATGCCAACGCGAGCGCGGCGTACAAAGCCAATCTCGTGGCGGTGTACGTCACGCGCGCGCTGACGCAGGCACTGGCGCGCGCAGCGACGTAGTCTCACGAACGGCTATGCGCCACCGGTCAGGCGTCGCAGCCAGTCCACCAACGCGCGCCACAACATTGGCAACACCCGCAGTTCGCGCGGTTGCGGTGCTGCGGCCGGCGTGGATGGGTCAGGATGCTGCGGCAGAGAGGCGCCGGCCGGCGTTGGCGCCGTACCCGCACTGACTGCGGTATCTGCCGCTGCCGTAGCAGCCGATGTTGCGGCAGGCGCTGCGTCGGATGCAGCCACGGACTCCGTCGCCGGTCCGTCGCTCTGTTCCAGCGTTTGCCGCACCGCGTCGGCGAACTCCTTGAACAGCTGCCGCGAGAACGACTCGATCAGGCCACGACCGAATTGCATGATTCGGCCGGCGATGTCGATCGTCGCGTCCACCTCGATCAGGCTGCCGCCGTCCGGATGTGGCGTAACCGTGCCGACCATCTTCATCCGTGCTGAGCCGGCCGAACCGAGTTCGCGTCCCTCGCCAACCATGCGCATCGTGCGCGTCGCATCGTTCACTTCCGTGAGCGTTGCCGTGCCGTCGTAGGCGGTGCTGATCGGCCCGAGCTTGATCTTCACCCGGCCGCGATAGGTCGTCGCATCAACCGTCTCGGTGAGCTCGGCGCCGGGCAAACAGAGCGCCACCCGTCCCGGGTTCGTCACAAACTGCCACGCGCGTTCCGGCGGAACGAGAACCTGAAACGATTCCCGGAAGTTCAGTGACATTGGCAGCCCGGGCACATGTGGAAGCAGAGCACCACGGTGGTGGCGTCCGCACGCCAATGCTGTGTGCGGGACGGGCATTGCGCCAGTGCGTGCATGGCCGCACTCTCGCACTTCCCCGGAACATGGAGATCATCGCGCGTGAGACCCGAGATCCAACGCATCCAGGACGTGATGGAACGCGAGTCGTACATCACCGACCGGCAGGTGGCGACTGCCGTGCATCTGGCCCTCGCGCTGGGCAAGCCACTGCTGGTCGAAGGCCATCCGGGCGTGGGAAAGACGGAGATCGCGAAGGTGCTCTCCCGCGTGCTCGACACGACGCTGATCCGACTGCAGTGCTACGAGGGGCTGGATGTCTCGAGCGCGTTGTACGAGTGGAACTACCCGAAGCAGCTGCTGCATATCAAGCTCGGCGAGCGCACCGACACGCCGCTCGATCAACGGGAGCATGACCTGTTCAGCGAACGGTTTCTCTTCAAACGGCCCTTGCTCGCCGCCCTCACGCAGGTGGACAAGGCACCGGTGTTGCTGATTGATGAAGTGGATCGCGCCGATGAGGAGTTTGAGGCCTTTCTGCTCGAGATGCTCTCTGATTTTCAGGTCACCATTCCGGAGCTGGGCACGGTGCGTGCCACGCATCGCCCGGTTGTGGTCCTGACGTCAAATCGCACGCGTGATCTGTCGGAAGCGCTGCGCCGGCGCTGCCTGTATCTGTGGATCGACTATCCGACGCTCGAGAAAGAGCTGCGCATTGTACGCACCAAAGTGCCGGGGCTGGCCGATCAGCTGGCGCAGCAGGTCGCGCGCTTCATGCAGTCGCTGCGACGCACACCTCTCGCGCGAACGCCGGGCGTGTCTGAAGCGCTCGACTGGGCCGCCGCGCTGGAATCACTGGCGGTGCAGGAGCTGGATGCCGACGCGGTCCGTGAAACGCTGGGTTGCATTGTGAAGGACGAAGGTGATCTGCGAACCGTGGAGCAGGCGCTCGCCGAAGGGCGGCTGGCCGCAATGCTCAGCCTGCCGTGATCGGATCGGCGCTGGTCTGGCATTGCGTGCGTTTCTGCCGCGCCCTCCGCGAGCGCGGCGTACAGGTGACGGCCGCAGACTCCGTCATCGCGTCCCGCGCGCTGGCGTTCCTTGACATCGGCGACCGCGATGACATCCGGCTTGGCCTGCGCGCATCGCTCATACGCAGTGTGGATCAGTATCCGCTGTTCGATGATGTCTTCGACATGATGTGGAGCGCGGACGGAAGCGTCCGTGCTGCCGCGAATGTGTCCGGCAGCACCAGCCGCACGACCGCTCCGCCAGCGCCGGCGCGTGCCAGTCGCGTCACGCTGGCCACGTGGATGCGCGGTGAGGATGAGTCACGCACGGAGCGGGTGCGCATCCGGCACGCCAGCGATCATGAAGCCACCGGGCAGCAGGATTTTTCCACGTTCGGCAACCCGGAGTCGGCGGCGTTCGAACGAATTGCGCGGCTGATTGCGCGGCGGCTGGCCTTGCGCACCAGCCGTCGCTGGACGACCGCCACCCGCGGTACGCGCCCCGACCTGCGACGCACCGTACGCCGGTCAGTTCCGTGGGGCGGGGAGCTCGTGACGCTGGCGTGGCGGCGGCGCAAAGTCCGGCGCACCAATTTAGTTGCTGTATGCGATGTTTCAGGATCGATGGACGTGTACACGCGCTTCCTGCTGCAATTCCTGCACGCACTGCAGCGCAGCTTTGCCCGCATCGAGACGTTCGCGTTCAGCACGCGACTGACGCGCACCACCGGTGCGTTGCGGCACGCCAGCTGGCAGCATGCGGTCACCAGCGTCGCGCGTGACGTCACCGACTGGTCGGGTGGCACCCGGATCGGCGCGTCACTGGCACAGTTCGTCGATGCGTGGGGCACACTGGTCGATCG
>JANMWU010000044.1:0-8926 GCA_031380785.1 Gemmatimonadaceae bacterium | reverse complement strand
GGTGGCGCCGTTGCCCGCGACCCTCCGTGGTCGGGCGTCCATCTGACGCACTGCCAGATACCACAAGCAATGGCCAGGAGTCCCTCGCCCCGACGCGTCAGGCTCAGAGGGAACTGTCGTTCGAACACATCAGACTGTTGCACCTGCACCGCGCTTTTTCCGAAAAGTCGCGTTTAGGCGGCCAGATCTGCCGGAAATCGTCCAATTCAGTCAGGGTTTGTCCGCGAAAATCTTGAGACCTGCGCGTCGAATGATGACAGTCTTCAGCGATTGGCTTGGATGCACTAACCGATTTTGCTCTCGCCACTTAGCGCGCACGCACCAGGCAAGACGGTTTTAGCGAGCTCCGCAGTTCATCTGCTGAGCTCCCTTCGCCAGTGCGGTTTCGTGGCAAGGTCTGGCATGAAGCGCCTACTGGATCGTAAGTTGCCTTCCATACGGTATCACGTGTCGAAGTCGGCACCCGTTTCGGTAAGCGGCATTTGGCTGCTTCCGACCTTCCTCCCGTCAGGAGCACCAGCGATGAAGTACCTCATGACCAGAGCCGTTCGCGCAGTCCGTGACACCCGCGCGGCCACCATGGCCGAATACGCCATTCTCGTGGCTGTCATCGCGCTCGTCGTGATCGTTGGCGCACGGACGCTGGGTTCGTCAGTGAGCACCAAGCTTCAGCAGGCCGCCGCAACGATCGCCTCATAAGTTCGGAGCGCTGGCTGCGGTCATCGCGTTGCGAGGCCGCGTCAGCGTCGTCATTTACGCGCGCGAGGAATTCCTCGCCCGTCCGTCACCTTGTGCGCTGAGGCGTGGAGTGACCCTGAATCCCAGAGAGTTCGTTCGTCGGCTCCGAGAATCGCGCGGCGCAACGATGGCTGAGTATGCAATGCTTATAGCCGTTGTTGGTTTGGTTGTTGTCGTCGCCGCGCGAGCACTCGGATCGTCGGTGAGCGCAAAGCTCACAAACACGGCCGATCAGATCAGCACGGGCTGAGCGCGTCGCCGAGAATGCATTACGCGATTTTTCTCATCGCGTTGCCGTTGTTTCTGGTCTGTGCGGCAGTGGCCGACATCCGGCGTCGTGAGATTCCGAATCTTCTCACTGCGTCGATGGCGGTTGCTGGCGTCGTATTGAGTCTCGTTGGTGTTGGCGTGGCTGCGCCGTCACAGGCACTGCTGGCTGGTAGTGTTTCGCTGGCGATCGGTCTCGGTCTGCAGGCGCTCCGATTGACGGGTGGTGGTGATGTGAAGTTGTTCACCGCACTCGCACTTTGGCTCGGGCCGTCGGGCAGTATCGAAGCCGCACTGGCAATGGCGATTGCCGGTGGTGTGCTCGCGCTCTTTTTCCTTCGCCGTTCCCGATCGCCGCACGGCGCGGGAGAATCAGCAAAGGCGCGCACGACGCTCGGTCGGCTGCAGCTTGACGCCGGTCCGGACGTAGACCGGGTTCCGTATGGAGTCGCCATCGCTGCCGGCGGACTGTGGGTGTGGTCGTCTCATCTCGGAGCGTCCGGTTGATGGTTCACCGCTTGAGCGTTCGCTTTGTTGGCTTCCGGCTGCGGCGTCTTGCGCGCGATCGGCGCGGCGCGGCGGTGGTCGAGTTCGCGATCATTTTTCCCGTGCTGGCGATGCTGATTTTCGGGGTGATCGACTTCGGGCGCGCGTTCTTTCTGCGCAACAACCTCGTCGCCGCCGCGCGCGAAGGCGCCAGGTCCGGCGCCGTCATGACATTCCCCTGCGATGGCACTGCGGCCGATGCCATGCGTGCTCGTGTCCGGGCATATGTTACAACATTCGGCGGAGACGCTCCAACCGACGCACAGATCACGGTGAGTACGCCGGGAGCCTGCTCCGGTGGCGTCCCCACCGACGTTCAGGTCGGCGTCTCGAATTATGCCTTCGTACCGATCACCCCGATCTTCCGTTTCATCAACTACAGCACCGCGATGCGGATCAACGTCTCAGCGACCTATCGCTGGGAACAGTCGCCGGTGCCGTAATGCGCGTCTCACCTTCCTGGTCGCAGGATTGTCGCAATGATTGGTGAACGTCGATATCGCTTCGTGCTATATCTCGCGATTCTCATCGCGGGGTCCGCAACGTTCGGCGTCTATCGCGTCCTCGCCGCTATGCGCAACAGCTCGCGCGTTGCGACGCGATCGGTCGTCGTCGCTGCAGTGGACATCGCGGAAGGCGCCTCGCTCACGCATGCGTCGTTGTCGGTCGCCCAGTGGCCGGAAGTCACCGTCCCGTCGGGCGTGTTTGCCAGTCCCGATTCGCTCATCGGGCGCGTGGCACGGGTGACGATTTTCAAGGGCGAGCCGATGGTGCCTGGCCGACTCGCACCAAGCGGCACCACGGCCGGTCTGGAAGTGAAGATTGCTCCCGGCAAGCGCGCCATGGCCGTGCGCATCGACGACGTCGCTGGTCTGAGTGGTCTGATTCAGCCGAACAGTCGCGTTGACGTGCTCGTCACATTGCGTGATCAGCAGAACGAGAAGAAGGAGCAGGTCTCGAAGCTGTTCATGAGCAACATGCGAGTGCTGTCCATCGGCGCCGAAGTGCAGCGCGGCGCCGATGGCAAGCCGATCAACGCCGCCACCGCAGCGCTCGAAGTCACGCCCGATGAAGCCGAACGTCTGGCCGTGGCCATGCGTGAAGGGGCAATTCAGCTGGTGATGCGCGGCTACGGCGATCCCGACTCAATTTCGACCGACGGTGCCGACGCCGGAGACGTTCTGGCGCAACTTCGCAGCGGCCGCTCCGCGAGCCGCAATCCAGTGGTTGTCGCATCGCCAAAACCCGATCCGGCGCCGCGACGGGCTGTGGTCGCAGTGAAGCCGGCGCCAGTGGCAGTCGCGCCGGCTCCAGTGGTCGAAACGCCGAAGCCCGCACGTCCTGAATCCACCACCGTTCGCGTGTACCGCGGCTCGCAGATGTCGCAGCAGGTGTTCCAGAAGGCCGACTCGGCGAAAAAGAAGGCGCCGTAATCCGTTACGCGAATCGACACGCACGTTTCCTCTGCACTTCTTCCCGAAACCGCCCGATCTGTGCCAGCCTTTCGCTCGTTGCGGTCTGTTTCCGCCATTATTCCGCTCGGACTCGCAGGGCTGCTTGCGTCGGCCGCTGCGTCACGCGTCGCTGAAGCGCAGCCGGTCATGGCGTCTCAGACGCCGATCGAAACCATCGCACTTGGTGTTGGTCGATCATTTCCGATCGACCTGAATGCCGCCGTGACGCAGGTCACGATCGCGAACCCCGAAATTGCCGACGTCGTGGTGCTCACTGAACGCAGCGTGGTCATCAACGCGAAGGCTGCCGGTGAGACGGATGTGCTGCTTGCCGGTGCAGCGTTGGGGCGCCGCCATCTGCGCATCACCGTCTTCAGCGCCGTTGAGCGACGCCAGATCGCGCTTGGCGTCAAGTTCGCCGAAGTGCGCCGCGACTGGGTGACCGAGCTTGGCGTGAACGCGTCGGGGAAGAATCGCACCGGAGACGGCACGCAGAGTGGCGGGACCGGCGTACTCGGCCCGGCGGTCGATGGCGCGCCGCCTGCCGTCAGTTCCCTCACATCACGTTTTCTGAGCGGATTGGCGACCTGGAATACGCACGACATCGCGGCGTACATCAGCGCGCAGGAGCAGCGCGGCAATGCGCGTTCGCTCGCCGAGCCTACGATTTTGGCCGGCAACCGCGACTCAGCATCGTTTCTGGCTGGCGGTGAAATCCCGATTCCCATCGCTCAGCCCGGCGCCAACGGCCAGGTCACGCTCACGATTGTGTATCGCCCCTTCGGCATCAAGCTGAATTTTGTTGGCGAGGTGCTCTCCGATTCGCTGATCAAGCTGCACGTCTTCCCTGAGGTGTCGTCACTCGACTACGCGAATGCGATCTTGCTCGCAGGCTTCCGGATTCCGGCGCTCCGCACCCGCAGAGTCGGTACCACACTCGATGTGAGGCCGGGCCAGAGCCTGATCATTTCCGGCCTGTTCAACGAAGAGCGTGAGAACGTTCGCACCGGTGTTCCCGGGCTGATGAATATTCCGATCCTCGGTGCGCTGTTTTCCAGCTCACGCTGGCAGAAGGCCGAGTCGGAACTGCTGATCATTGTGACGCCCGAGTTATTCGACCCGAATTCGCCGCGCGCACGCGATGTGATTCCGCTGGCGCCTGACGGCACGAAACTGCCGGCGGAGGAAGCGATTCAGAAGCGCCTGCCGCCTCCTGGTGGCACGAAGCCGCCGAACGAGTAGCCGTCACGGCGATGCGACTGTGCGTTCTGGTTGACGGGGCATTCGACGCGCCCGCGCCGATTGTGGCGTCCTTGCTGCGCGCAGGATTCGCGCAGCCGGTGCGCTGCGCGACTCTGGCGCAGGCCGTGTCGGCGATCGAAACGCAGCGCGTCGATCTCCTCATCCTGCCGGTCAAGGTGATCGGCCGCTCGGAGCGGCAGCAACTCGAGAATCTGCTGCGTGATTCGCCGTCATTGGCGGCGATCGGCACCGCCGATGAAGCGAGTGCGGAAGTTGTACTCGACACCATGCGCGCCGGCATCGCCGAGTTTCTGTTGTCACGCGCTGGCATTGACGATTTCAACCCCGCCGTCTCACGCCTCGAACGACGCTGGGCGCTGGCACCGGTGCGCGGCTTCGTCACGGCTGTCTTCTGCCCCAAAGGCGGACAGGGTGCAACCTCGCTTGCGG
The DNA here is from genome assembly GCA_031380785.1 of Gemmatimonadaceae bacterium. Taxonomy (GTDB): domain Bacteria; phylum Gemmatimonadota; class Gemmatimonadetes; order Gemmatimonadales; family Gemmatimonadaceae; genus JACMLX01. Next base: position 4,229 of record JANMWU010000044.1, on the reverse strand, counting down.
TGAATCTCGCGCACGCCATTGCGCGACGGAAACCGAAACGCGTTGCAGTGGTCGACCTGGTCGTCGGCATGGGCGACGTTGCGCTGCAGCTCGACCTTAAGCCGGACTACGACATCGGTGAGCTGGCGCAGAAAGTCGACCGTCTGGATCGCGATCTGCTGCAATCGGTGGCGGCCAACGGCGTTGACGGACTGGCTGTGCTGGCCGCGACCGATCGGCTCGACCTCGCGCCGATTCTCACCGGTCAGGTCGTCGCTGTGCTGCTCGCGCAGTGCCGGCAGGTGTACGAGCACACGATTGTTGATTGCGAGCATGCATTCGAGGGGCGTTCGGTGGCCGCACTCGATGCCGCCGACAAGATCCTTCTCCTGGCGCAATTGCAGGTGTCCTCGCTGGTGGTCGCGAAGCGCACACTCGGCATCTTCCGCGAACTTGGCTACGATGACGACAAGGTGCAGATCGTCATCAACCGGGAAGGCTCCTCGAATCTCGTCAGCGCGGCCGAAGCGGAGAAAGTTCTGGGTCGCCCGATCGACGCACGCATCCCGAATGATTTTGCGGTTGCCAGCGAAGCGCAGGCCCAGGGCGTGCCATTTCTTCGTCATGCGTCGGGGTCGGCGCTGGCGAAGGCGTACGATGCACTTGGGTTGCGCATTGCCGGACCATCGCCAACGCGTACAACACCGTCACGCTCGGGAAGCCAGACCGTGACGGTTGCCCCGGAAAAGAAAAGCCGACTTTTCGGCTTGCTGCGGAGGTAGCGAATGGCCCCGTCACTGCGCGATCGCTTGCTTGGACGTGTGCCGACGCCGGAACTCCCGACGCCGGTCATCGGTGCGAACGGCATCAAAGGAACGAACGGTGCCACGCCGTTGCACACCATCGATCCCCTCGCCGGACTGCGCTCCGTCCCTGAGGTGGTGCCGGTCATCAACGACTACACCACAGTCGACAAGCTGAAGCGCGAGTTGCACACGCGACTCGTCGAGCGACTGGATCTCTCGGCGCTGGAAAAGATCCGCGACGAAGGCGTGCTGGTGCAGCAGATCCGCGCGGCGGTGCTGGAGTTCCTGCGCAACGAGCAGGCACCGATGAGCGCGGCGGAACGCGACAGCGTCGTCGAGCAGATCGTGTGGGAAGTGACCGGACTCGGTCCACTTGAGCCGCTGATGCGAGACATGTCGGTCAGCGACATTCTGGTGAACGGTCCGCGGGCGGTGTACGTGGAACGTTTTGGCAAACTGGAACGCACCGCCGTCACTTTCCGCGACAACGCGCACCTGCTGTCAGTCATCGATCGCATCGTAAGCAATGTCGGCCGACGTGTTGACGAGTCATCGCCGATGGTCGATGCCCGCTTGCCTGATGGGTCGCGCGTCAACGCGATCATTCCGCCGCTCGCACTTGATGGACCGGTGTTGTCGATCCGCCGTTTCGGCGCCACCATCGGTCCCGACAAGCTGGTCGAATACGGCGCGATGACGCAGGAGATGCTCCGCTTCCTGGCGGCATGCGTGGTATCGCGTCTCAACATCATCATCTCGGGTGGCACCGGTGCCGGCAAGACGACGCTGCTCAATGCGCTGACGGCCTTCATCCCGAGTCACGAACGCATTGTCACGATCGAGGATGCGGCCGAATTGCGGCTGCAACAGTCGCACGTGGTGCGCCTCGAGACGCGTCCGCCGAACACTGAAGGTCGCGGTGAAGTTCTGGCACGCGATCTGGTCAAGAACGCGCTGCGCATGCGTCCCGATCGCATCATCATCGGTGAAGTGCGTTCCGGTGAGGCGCTCGACATGCTGCAGGCCATGAACACCGGTCACGAAGGCTCGCTGACCACCATCCACGCCAACACGCCGCGCGACGCGCTGGCACGTATTGAAACCATGGTGCTGTTCGCCGGCACCGCATTGCCCACGCGCGCAATCCGCGAGCAGATCGCATCCGCGCTGCATCTGGTCGTGCAGGTGTCGCGTCAGTCGGACGGATCACGGCGCGTCACCAGCATCACCGAGATCACCAGCATGGAAGATCAGGTGGTGACGGCGCAGGAGATCTTCCGTTTCCGGCGTCGTGGTGTGGATGCATCAGGACACGTTCAGGGAGAGTTCGAGGCTACTGGCGTGCGTCCGTTGTTCGCCGAGATGATTGCCACGCGTGGCATCGAGCTGTCACCGGATCTTTTCCAGATTCGCTGAGGAGTTCCGAGCGTGAATGCCCTGATCCTTGTCACCGTGTTTTTCGGGGCGTTGCTGCTCGTCTTCGGTGCGTTCGTGTTTGTGAACCGCCGTCGCCTGGCCGCGGCGGATGCGGTACGGGTGCGACTTGGCGGCGACAAGCCCGGAGGCGGCGCGGGCATGCTCCGCACCGAGTCTCCGGTGTCGATCCTGCGCGATGCGCGCATGTCCGACATCCCGCTGCTCGAGCAGCTGCTCTCGGGACGCGGCCTCGCGTTCTGGCTCGAGCGCCAGATTGCGCAGGCGGGCTCACGTCAGCGCCCCGGTGAAGTGGTGCTGTTCTCGCTGCTGTTCGGATTGGTCGGTCTCACGATCGGACAATGGTTCGCCGGTGGTCCGATCGCATTGGTGGGGCTTGTGTTCGGACTGCCGGCGCCGATCCTCGTGCTCAAGCAGCGCCAGCGGTTACGCAAGAACAAGTTCACCCAGCAGTTGCCCGATGCGCTCGAGCTGCTCATCAATGCTTTGAAAGCGGGTTACTCATTGCAGTCGGCAATCGAGTTCGCGGGCCGTGAGACAGTGGCGCCGCTCGGCCCCGAACTCGTCAGGTTTCACGACGAATCCCGCCTCGGTATCGACGCTCGCACGGCGCTGGTGGCACTTCAGGAACGCATCGGCACCGAAGACGCCAGAATGTTCGTCACCTCGCTGCTCCTTCAGCGCGAGACGGGTGGCAACCTGACTGAATTGCTCGGCAATATCGCGGCGCTGGTCCGGCAGCGGTTGGCCTTCCGCGGTCAGGTGGAAACCCTTACCGCGGAACCGAAGCTTTCTGCGTACATTCTCACCGCGCTGCCGTTCGTGGTAGCGGGCGCGATCTCCATCATGTCGCCCGACTACATGAAGCCGCTGCTGCAGACCGATCTGGGTCACACACTCATCGCGTACTCGCTCATCTCCATGGCACTCGGGTTCCTGATCATGATGCGAATTGCTGATCTGGATATGTGATGCAGACAACCGTCATCAGAACCCCGTGGATCGACGTTCCGTTGCTGCTGCTCATGTTCCTGCTGACAGCGGTGGTGGCCGTCGTGACGGCCGTCTATGTCGTCGTCGCGGAGCGCGGTCGTCGCAAGGTGATGGAGCGTCTCGGCAGCGACGGTGTCGAGGCGGAACGCATGGTGTCGCGTCTGCTGCTCAACCCGGAGCAGGACCGCGTATCGCGGCTCGCTGCGTGGCTGGGTGAGCGGATCCCGACGGAGATTCTGTCTGGCGAGCGCCAGGCGCGCAAGCTGATGCAGGCCGGCTTCGACGGACCGGCGGCGCCCGTCCTGTTCGGAACGATCAGAATCGCAACGCTGGTGATTCTTCCGGCATTGGCGGTGGTGTTCGGGCCGCGCGACGACGCGCAGATGTACCTGCTGTTGATCGTCGTGTCGATCGTGGCCGGTCTGTTCGGCCCGCCGGCGGTGCTGGACCGTCTGAGCACGGCGCGGACCGATCGCATCCGGCGCGCGGTGCCGGACGTGCTGGATCTGCTGGTGGTGTGCGTGGAGGCTGGTGTGTCGCTGGACGCCGCGCTGGTGCGAACGTCACGTGACCTTTATTCGGCGCATCCGGATCTGGCGATGGAGCTGGCGCATGTGGTGCGACGTGTGAACGCGGGCATGATTCGCGAGCAGGCGCTGCAGAGTCTTCATAAACGCACCGGGGTTGACGAGCTGCGCACGCTGGTGGCGAGCATGGTGCAGTGCGAGCGGCTCGGTACATCTATCGGGCGTGTGCTGCGCGTGAACGCTGAGACGCTGCGGCTGCGCCGACGTCAGCGGGCCGAGAAGCGGGCCGCGCAGGCCGCGTTGAAGATGGTGCTGCCGCTGGCGTTCCTGATTCTGCCGGCGCTGATGCTGGTGGTGCTTGGTCCGGCGGCCATCGCGTTCGTGACGGAATTCAAGTAACCATGACGCGCCGCGATGCCGCGGCCGATGGGCGGGCCTCCACAATGCTGTTTCATTTTGACGCCAGAGGGCGCGTGCCGAAACGGAAAAC
>JANMWU010000023.1:0-1629 GCA_031380785.1 Gemmatimonadaceae bacterium | reverse complement strand
TGACTTCGTGGGCGAGAAAATCGGCGCGATCGCAAAGCCGGATGACATTCTCTTCAGTGCCGATCTGCCCAAGACGCGTTCGGGGAAGATCATGCGGCGATTGCTGCGTGACATCGCCGAAGGGCGCGCGCTGGGCGACACTACGACGCTTGCAGACCCGAGTGTGGTGGCGGGGCTGAAGGAGCAGTACGAGGCGCAGGAATCGTGAGGAAGCAGCATGCAACCGAATTTCGAGTCGCACAAAGCCGGCCGAGGCGCCCGGGTGGCAAGGCGGAAACCGCAGCAATAGCAGCGCTATTGCGAGGATTTCCCGAATATCCTTCAACGCCGCAAGGCGTCTGAAGAACGCCGCCAGGCGGGATGCCCCGACCGGCGCCTAGTAGCACCGGCCGCACGCCACGCTTACCCTTCACATATGAGCCTCCTCGGCAGACTCTTCCCGGACACGTTGTTCCCCAGAAAGCTCAGCGACGCTGCCGAGCGCCGTCTGCGCCTGGCGCAGGCGCGTGCGGAGGAGTCGGTGCTCGAGACGCACGTCCGGAACGCGTTGTTGTACGTGGACACGCTGGCCGGCGAGCTGCCATTCGATCGCGCGATCGAGACATACATCCGCATGCTCGGAATTCCGGAGCCGCTGGCCAGTACGGTTGCTACGCGGACGCTGGTGGTGCTGGGTGACGATGTGGTTCCGGAGCGCGTGTCGCCGCTGGGTGAACACATGGTGGGCGATGATGTATTGCCGATTGTGCGGATTGCGGCGGCAAGTGACGGGAACGCGCGGCGACGCTGATTCGGCGCATCGTGTACCACGCCAGAAGAGAAGGGCGTCGCAATCGCGGCGCCCTTCGCCTTTCGTCGGGAAAGCTGACGTGCTACTTCTTACGCTTCGGTGCCGGCGCGTCGGGAACCGACGTCGGAATCGGAATCGACGGCGCCAGCGCAGCATCCACAGCCGCCTTGAGCTGGTCGTAATTCGCCGCACCTGCCGGCTGCATGACACCGTTGACGACGAATGTCGGCGTGCTGATGACCTGCTTCACCTTTCCGAGCGCATAGTTGGCCTTGATGCGGTCCGCGTGAGCGCTGGCGTCCATGCAGGCGTTCCACTTCGTCATGTCGAGTCCAAGCTTCTGCGCATAAGTTCTGTGCACGCCGCGCGGATTGTCGGTCGCTTGCCCGTTCCAGTCGAGCTGACCGTTGAACAGCGCATCGTGCATCTCCCAGAATTTGCCCTGATCATCGGCACACGCGGCCGACATCGCGGCCGGAATTGTGTTCTTGTGCGCGTTCACCAGCGGAAAGTCATAAAACGTGTATCTGACGATTCCCGTGGCGACGAGATTCTTGCGTACGTCGGGTTCTGTGATCATGAAGTAGTTGCCACAGGCCGGACATTCGAAATCGGCAAATTCAATGATTTCGACCTTCGCATCCGGTGATCCGATCGTGTAGCCATGCGCTTTCGCCGACATGGTCGAATCGGCGACGTCCGGCAGTACGAGCGCCACTTCGGGCGGCTTCTGCTGCGTCTTCCACCAGATGAACCCACCACCAGCGGCCACGATCGCAACCAGCGCGATGATGAACCAGTTGTTACCGGACTTCTTGCGTACCTGCGTAGCCACGATG
>JANMWU010000672.1:0-2238 GCA_031380785.1 Gemmatimonadaceae bacterium | reverse complement strand
TCGGGTGTCGATTCACGTCGTGAACGGCGACGTCACGTTTCTGGCGATCGATCGCGAATATGCGCTGGTGAGCGGCGACGTCCTCGTGTTCGCCCCTGGCGTCGAGCATGCAGCGCGCTCGCGTGCTGGCAGCGTGTTTCTATTGACCGTCGTGCACGGTGCCGCAACGGCATCTGACGCAGCGACCACACAACCAGCGTCGCGCCATCGCATCGCCGAGGCCGCTCGTCAGCGCTGGATGGACGATGGTGGCCATCAGCCGGGCGTCACTCCACCGGTGAATACAGTCACTGCCACGACTGCAAGCTCACCTGTTCAAGGTTAGAAAAATCGCATCAACCGGCCCGGCTTGGGCACAGCCGCCGCTGCAACCGTTGCACCGCATCGACCAGCTGCTCGACACGGTCGGCAAGGATACCGTCAGACGACAGTGTGCCGAGGCTGGGATCGTTCAGCGATTGCAATTTTGCGACGGCGCGCTCGACCGCCTCCGGACCGGTTTCGATTGCCGCCACGCTGACCGGTGATGTGCGCGTCGGCCGGCCGGCGCGTTGCCAGGCGCGGCGTACCCGAAGGACAGTGCGCGTCAGCTGTTGCTCCGATTTGTCGTGCAGCGACGGCAGCACGCTGGCGGTTGTGTCAACATCGAGTGAGTCGCCCCAGTCCTGCCACTTGAAATCATTCAGATGCGAGTACTCACGCACTCGGATCCATGGCACACGGAACGCATCGGCGACAATGGCGCCATGCATGGCTGACGTCACCACAAGACCCGACGTGCGGATCGCATTGACGACGGCAAGTGCACCGGAACCGGGGTCCACGTACTGCATTCCCGCCGACTGCGCGACGGTTCGCCAGTCGGCGCGCAGCGCACTGACGTGATGTGGAATGAACGCCGTGCCCTTGCCGCGCGGCAAAGGGCGAATGAGCTGCGTGATGAGATGCGCGGGGTCGGTGATCGCGTACGACGCCGGCAATCCCAGCGCCCGCGCCGTGCCCGGCCCGCGCACGAAATGCACCGCGCAATCGGACGTGAGTCGAGGCAACGTGCCGTAGCCGACGCCGGCGCCGACGATCACCTTCGCACCCTCGGGCCACTGATCGTTCATGATGGTGCCGATGCCCACCAGCGCCGGCCCGGCGCGCTCGTGGATCAGCCCGGGCAGCAGTCGTGGCCACAGCCACGGATTGAGATCGTCGCCGAAGTTCCCGAATTCATCGCGATAGTAGTACAGCCGCCACGGTGCTGTGAACCCGCGTCGTGCCGGCTTTTCCAACGTTCGGACCGAGACTGACATGCTGGCTGACGGCTCGCGCCAATGGGTTCACTGATCACGACACGCCACGGCGCAGCCACCCCCCGCAACGCCTGCTGTGAACAGTGACGCCGATTCGCGCGCGATGTTAAGTCACGGCGCGCATGGTGAGCAACCGCGTTCTCTGAGTGCAGGTGACGAACAGTCGATGCCTGAGTTAACAGTGGAGCATCGTATTCGCAGACAGCATGACACGCCGCGAGTCGGCCGCTGGCGCGTACGACGTGCATCGCGGAATGTTCGTCTCCTTTGGCGGGCTTGTCGGCGGACGCGCGTGCGATACCTCGGGTGAGACGTGGGCGTTTGACGGTCAGCGCTGAGTGCGCATCGCGAGAGCACGGCGCGCCGCGTAACGCGTCCCGCCGAGCACGCCGCATGGAACGCGAGCGCGGCTGTGCTCAGCCTACGGGCGTGTTTCGAATCGTCGTTTCGGCACAGTCCATGCCACATGCGCGCTTCGTGGTTGCAACACCCGCGACGTCAGCGGATCTCCGCCGCATTCATTCTTTTCATAGAGCTCAACATGCACGAACGCACCAATTCACGACGCTCCATCTTCGCCTTCCGGATGAGCACGGCGCTCACTGCATTCTGCTGCTGTGTTACCGCGATCGCGGTCCACGCGCAAGTGCGTCCGATGGGCGATACGACGAAGATGCCAATGCCTCCGGCATCGAGCGTAAACAGCACGGCCGGCATGATGACGGGTCCGCATCAGGTACTTGCCATGGCGTACGGTGAGAATCTGGCGACATTCGCTCGCGCGCTGAATCAGGATGTCACCCGCTCTCATGCGGTGAACGTCGACCTGGCGCGCCCCGCGACGACTGAAATGCGCCGCAGTTACGATCAGATGAAACTGCACCATGAGGCGCACATGTCGACCTCCGGCATGGCGATGGCGCCAGCGATGTCGCGG
>JANMWU010000671.1:0-4963 GCA_031380785.1 Gemmatimonadaceae bacterium | reverse complement strand
CGATCCCGCCGCGAACACCAGCTCGGCGCGGTTGCTGAATCGGAGGCCGACATCGACCTGATAACCCGGCGCCAGAAAGTCGCCCTTGTTGACCGTGAGATTGGTGGTCGTGAAGGTCCAGATGTCGCTGGATGCGGTGGGGCGGTCAACGCCGCCGCGAATCGTGACGCTCACGATGGGGCGGTGGAAGAAGTAACCGTCGCCAACGGCGTAGCCTTGCTGCGCGCCGAGTGCCAGCGGTGCGGCGGAGAGTGCGGTCAGGAGCCCCCGACGCCATGCGGCCGGGCAGGGGTGGCTGGCGTTCCGAAGGACTGGTGCGGGTGGCGAGACCATGAAACGCTCCGGCGCAGACGGGGTTGCGACACGAGATAATGGTATCGCGAGAGTACCATCTGGGGGAGGTGCGTGTTCCCGCTAAGGTTCCAAGGTTCCCGTGTTTCCGCGCTCCGGGGGCGCGTGACTGGTGGCAGGACGCATCAAACACCCGCGGACTGTCGGTCCGAAGGCGGGATGGTGCGCGGCCGGCAGCCTGATATTTCGCCCAGTGAGACGGCGCGAGCGGCCTACGGCTTGGGGAGGGGGATCGCGATGTCCGCCGGATTCGTGCCTGACCGGAATGGAAACGGCGGCGCGAAGTGTTCGTCCACTTTCCATCCGCCGGGCGAATACCGCGGACAGCCAACTCCGCGCAAATGACTGAAACCGGCGCACGCTTCCGGACGCGTGGCGCCCGGCTCGGAGCGCTCGGCTCGCCGAACGGGCGGTCCTTTCCCGAGAGCGATGCTGCTTCCAGCCATCAGATTCCTTCCGCGCTCGAGCGCGGCACGCTCCGGCGACGAGAGCGACTGCATCGCATCGATGACCTCACGCGGCAATCCAACTTCACGCAATCCGCGTCGATCCTGCCGGCTGAGCGTGAATGACTCGCCTCGATCGTACAGCCATTCGGCGACAAGCCTTGGATGGAACGAGGCCGCGGCATCAGCGACATCTGCAGTACTCAGCTCGGTCGACGCGACTGCGCGCGCGACCCGCATGCTGCGCGCATTGGTGTCAGTCAAACGTCGTTGAATATCAGTCGGCAGCTGCGGCGTGGTGTCGAGCGCAACGAAATTGATCGTACGAAGCGATGTGCCTGCGTCGTTCGTTAATGACTCGATCCGTGAGAACGTCGTGGGCGAAGTCATTGAGTAGAGGCTGCTCCACTGTCGCCTCCCCGTAACCCTGCACTTGTACGACGCAAAAGTGTACGCGCGACGGTCATCGATTGACCAGCGCGCACTCTCGAAGCCCGCGCATTCATTGGCGGCGGACGTTTGGCGTGCTGCAGCAGCACTCACTGGCGCACGACTGATGATCGAGTCGCCCACGAGTGCGATCAGCTCGACAGTGTTCGAGTCGCGGGTCGGAATAACGCACACATCAGGACCACGCGAGGTCGCGATGAAACTCGCCCAGCAGCCCATGAATGGCCGCCAGCGCGCATCGATCCGCACGCTCGTGTCCTGCTGCGCGAGCGCGGCTGACGCGCTGATCGCGACCAGCATCACGCCTCGCACCACACCAATCAGAGAATCCATCCGACTTATCCCTCCGCTGCTTCAACCGCTTCACCCTTCGGCGGTTCACTGCTCACCTGTCGGCCTTCCCGCTGTACCGCTCGCCGCAACACGAACTCGATCTGCGCATTCAGACTGCGCAGATCGTCGTTCGCCCAGCGCTGCATTGACTCCAGCAGCGCCGGGTCCACGCGCAACAGGAATGCCTTCCGGTCCGACACCGCTCGCAGCCTACTGGTAGATCGTGCCGGTATTCACCACCGGTTGCACATTCCTGTCACCACACAGCACAACCAGCAGGTTGCTGATCATCGCCGCGCGACGATCACCATCGAGCTTGGCCATACCGCGCGCTTCCACCATCTGCAGCGCCATGTCCACCATGCCGACCGCGCCTTCGACGATTTTCGTGCGGGCTGCGATCATTGCCGACGCCTGCTGACGCTGCAGCATCACACCAGCAATCTCCGGCGCATACGCTAGATGGCTGACGCGACTTTCGATCACTTCCACCCCGGCTTTCGCAAAACGCTCCGTCAGCTGGATGCTCAGCTCGTGCGCAATCTCGTCCGGATTCACCGACAGCGACACCTCGCCTTCGGTGTGCGCATCGTATGGGTATTTCGTGGCCAGCGAGCGCAGCGCCGATTCGCTCTGCGTCATCACATACGTCTCGACATTCTCGACTTCAAACAACGCCTCGGCGCTGTCGATCACGCGCCACACCACAATGGCTGCGATCTCAACCGGGTTTGAATGCTTGTCATTCACCTTGAGCCGCGTGGTCTCGAAATTCCGCGCGCGGAGCGTGATCCGCTTTTTGGTGAAGAACGGGTTAGCGAAGAACAGGCCCTGCTGGCGGACGGTGCCTTTGTACGTGCCGAACAGCTGCAACACCTTCGCTTCGTTAGGCTCGACGGTGAAGAGTCCGGCGACCATGAAGAGCACCACCGCAATCAGCACCGCTCCAAGTCCAGCCGAGCCGAACGATTGGGTGACGATGGCCGAGTAGATCAGCCACGCGCCGGCAACAAGTCCGGCAAGGAGGGCAAAGAGGACGGGGAGGCCTGGGGCGACCTTACGGATAATTTCGCGTGTCATTTGGGATTTGACCTGGGCAGGGGTGACATCGAAGTGATATCACTTTGCTAAGCGCTTCGCAAGTCGGACGGTTTCAGCCTTCGGATTGCGCCGGGATCGCTGAACGCGACTCCGGGAATGCGCTCTGCCTTCCGCGCCCGGAACCTCTGCCCGCTACGGCTCCGTCCGCAGAAACCCGTTCACCAGCAGATCCTCGCGCAGCAGCGGTCCCGGATGCGTGGGGCGGCGGAAGTACCACCACTGCCACTCGGCGCGCCATGCATTCGTGCGGGCTATCTCCTCGCCCCAGAGGCAAGGACACGGCACGGTGAGCGAACGGAAGTGTGTGTCGGCCTCGTCCAGACGCGGGGATGCCGCGCGTCGGTCGCGGGGTCCGGCAACGGTCAGCGCGCCGGCGAGAATGTCGCGAAGATCCATGTCGTTCAGCCACTCATCCAGCGATGCATCGCGGCCGCGTTCCACCACGTTCACGATTCCCGTCCACTGTTCCAGCAGTCCGGTGAGTCCGCGACGCACGACCAATGGCGCGCATCCGCGACTGACCAGATAGGTGTGCACCGCATGGTGTTCGACCGTCAAGGTCCCCCTCCGTGGCTGCGGGTGGCCTGACGGCGGAAGTAGGCTTCGCCGTCATTCGGGCGGAAGAATGTGCGGATCGTGCCGTCACGATTGACGGCCAGGAATGCACCGCTGGTTTTGTCGAAGCGGGTGACGACGCCATCGTCGCGTCGAAGTTCGAGCACGTTCGCGCCAGCTGGTTCATCGCGCAGCGTTTGCGCCGCGCGCAGATACGCTGCCATGTCCAGACCCGGGAATTCGGCGCCGTGCTTCTCGAAATGCTCCTCCAGATGCTGACGCGAAGTGAAACCGGGAGAATCACCGCGCGACGCCGTGCCGGTGGACGGCGGCGAGCGATTCGGCGACGGCGCACCGCTGGCTGTGGTTATCGGCGGTGGGCGATTGCCTGAAGCCGCCGACGTCGTCGAGTGCTGTCGCGACCAGCGTCCGCCGAAGATCGCGGTGACGATCGCGAGCAGGACGGCGACTGGAATGCCGGAGCGGGTGCGACGTCGATCGGAAGCCATGCGCGGCCGGTGAAGTGAACGGTCGCGTTGAATCGGCGCGGCCTGTGAACGACACTCGCGCCGAAATACGAGCTGCGCAAGGCTCGCGAATGACGATTACACGGCCAGCCAGCCGACGCTGCGTCGACTGTTCAGCGCCGGTACAGCGTCAAGCCGTGCGGACCCCAGGCCGTGGTGTCGAATTCGACCAGGCCGAGTGCTTTGCCGCGGAGCGCGAGCAGAATCGATGTTGGCCGGCCGGTCGAGTTTTCACGGCGCACAACCACGCGCACGAGCGAGTCGGCACCGTCCCAAGTCCCGCGCTCGACGATGGTGGTGCGGCCGATGTACTGACTGGTGAATTCCGCCATGCCGCCGGAGTTGATGCGGAGGCTGTACAGGCGCGCCGCGTCCGGCGCACGCATGGTGTCGCTCATCCACATCCCCACCACGCCGCTCTCCGGCATGCGCGGCTTCTTTCCTTTTGTATTACAGGCGGCAAGGCCGGCGGCGAGTACGATCGCGCACAGGAGTCGTGAGTTCATTGCTCAATCTCGCACCGGCGCCAACACTGTCACAGTTTCGATTGCAGCGGCCGCCGTCGGCGGCTGGCGCGCCCGTTGCGATTCGGGTACCGTGCGCGATGACCATCCTTGCGAAGCTCCGCGCGCTGCTGCTCGTCACGCCTCTGGCCGTGATGCATGCACAACCGGTCGCGCCACCGCGCGCGCCTCTCGCCGGAACACCAAACACCGACATCTTCCTGTCGCGTGTCACGATGCGCGACGGCGCGCTGATCGTACAGCCGCCGATCAACCTGACGACTCGCGACGGCTACGACAATCAGCCGAGCTTCGACGCGAAGGGTCGCGTGATCTATTACACGCGTCGCGCGCCGAACGCGCTGTTGCGCGACAGCGTGCGTGATGTGCAGACCGACATCTGGAGTTACGCGCTCGATGGTTCGGCGCACGTTCCTGTTGCCGTGACTGCCGAGAGCGAATATTCGGCGCAACTGACGGAGGATGGAAAGTCACTGACGGTGGTGCGCGTCGAGCGCGATTCGGCGCAGCATCTGTGGCGCATTCCGCTCAGCGCCGATGCCAAGGCGGAACGACTGGTCGGTTCGGTGAAACCGGTCGGCTACTACGCGTGGGTTGGCTCGAAGGTCGTGATGTTTGTGCTCGGTGCACCGGCCACGCTGCAACTCATGGACACAGTGAGTGGCCGGATCGATAC
>JANMWU010000876.1:0-1731 GCA_031380785.1 Gemmatimonadaceae bacterium | reverse complement strand
GAGACCTCTGGAGCAGTGAGACCCCGCGCATTGCCATGGATCATGCCGATAACCAGCCCACCGAATCCCTGCTCAACACACGCCCAGGCAAAATCCAGCGGCAACGCTTGGTAGGGAAAGCGGTATACGCCGAACAGCACGAGGCTGTATGGCACGAGCCATAGGACGGCCACTACGAGCCCAAAGCGAATACCACTCCAGCTCGGGGTACCAGCGGTCCGTCCGAACCGCGGATACAGCAGTGACATCACGCCTGCGAGCGCGGCGTAACCGCCGAACACGAGTGCGAGATTGGGCGGAGTGCGCAGCATCGCTGGGTCGACATGCGACGCGATAAAGGCACGAGCGATCACGCCGGTGTACAGACCCGCGAGAGAAAACATCACGAGGGCGGCCGTGATCGCCGCGAGCAGGGTTCGTTTCATGAGAGGGCCCCTCCACGGGCCGGATTACCGCGGCAATGTTGTCAGTGTCAACATTGAGGCTAGTCGAGAGAGTTGACGTTGTCAACATGCAACTCTAAACTCACTGCGATGCCCACATCTCGCCGTGCCAAATCGATTCGGAAGCCAGCCGGTCGCTACCACCACGGCGACTTGCCGCGCGCTCTGCTGCAGGAAGCCGTTCGCACGATTGAAACGCGCGGGATTTCTGGCCTGACGCTTCGTGATGTCGGCGCTGCACTGGGGGTGTCGCGAACGGCACTGTACCGTCACTTCGCAGACAAGCAGGCTTTGCTGACGGCGGTGGCCGAAGAGGGATTTCGCACGCTGCGGAGCGTCCTTGCGAATGCGTGGGTCACCAGCGAGCCGGCATCCGACGCGCTTGACCGACTTGGATTCGCCTACGTGCAGTTTGCCATCTCTCACCCATCCCACTATCGCGTGATGTTCAGTGCGGTGCTGCGTGACGGCGCGACTTCGGCGCTGACGGACCCAGACGCAGATGCCTTTCAGGTCCTCGTTGACGCGATCATAGACGAGCAGCGCGCCGGCCGCGTTCGTGGCGATGCCCCGCACCAGCTTGCGTTGTATTTGTGGTCCGTCGTGCACGGCGTGGCAATGCTCGCCCTTGAAGGACTCCTGCCGCCCGTGCTCGACCTTGAGGCGTTCGTGCAGTTCGCGACTGCACGGCTTCGCACCGGAATCGCCGAGTGATCCGCGTCAGGCCGCGAGATCCAGGGAGCGCGACTGATTGACACGATGTCGCGCCGCGCCACGGCTGTTTGGGCGTCATCAAATATCCGTAACAGCGTGCTGCACCTGCGCGCCGACAGCGATCAATGCGCGTCGTTCTTCGCGCAACCAGTCGCGCCATCCAACCAGGGCCAGTCCAAGCAGCACCAGATAGAGCCCCGAGGACACCCACAACTGTTGCCGCGGCAGCAGCCAGAACGCATACATCGCGTTCACGGCCACCCAGCAGAACCAGTGCTCGATCTTCTTGTGCGTCTGCAGATACTGGCCAGTCACGCTCACGGCCGTCACCAGCGCGTCGATCATCGACTGTTGCGCACCGGTGAACGACATCCCCCAACCCAGCAGTGCGGCCAGCGGCAACGTTGCGAGCGTCCAGAGTATCCGGCTTTTCGGCGAGAGACGCGTAATGGGAAGATCATCGTGATGCGTGGGGCCGGCCTTGAGCCACACCCACCATCCGTACGCCTGCATCGGCAGATAGTACAGAAACTGGAGACCGGTGCTGGACCAGAGCTTCGACCGCCAGAACACG
>JANMWU010000873.1:0-3347 GCA_031380785.1 Gemmatimonadaceae bacterium | reverse complement strand
CATCGCCGGGCCGGTCCGCTAGCTTCACGCTTCGTCCGCGCCCGCGATTGTGGGCGGCGCGACTTCCCCGACTTGCCCGCCTGCCGTGTTCACCAAACTCCTCGTCGCCAATCGTGGCGAGATCGCTCTCCGCGTCATTCGCGCGTGCCGGGAACTCGGTGTCGCCAGCGTGGCCGTGTACAGCGATGCCGATGCGCGCGCACCTCACGTTCGCGAAGCCGACGAAGCCATCCACATTGGTCCGGCGCCCGCCGCACAGAGCTACCTGCTCGGCGAACGTATCATCGATGCCGCGCGGCAAACGGGTGCGCAAGCGGTGCATCCAGGCTACGGCTTCCTGTCGGAACGCGAATGGTTCGCACGCGCCGTGCGTGATGCTGGCTTGGTCTGGGTTGGCCCGCCCGCCGAAGCGATTGCGGCGATGGGCAGCAAGACGGCCGCACGCACACTGGCCGTCGCGGCCGGCGTTCCGGTTGTTCCGGGTACGACGACGGCGCTGCGCGATGCTGACGAAGCGCGTGCTGTCGCGAATCAATTCGGCTATCCGGTATTGCTCAAGGCGGCAGCGGGCGGCGGCGGTAAGGGCATGCGCGTGGTACGCTCGTCGGACGAACTCGACGGCGCACTTGCATCGGCGCAACGCGAAGCTTTGAACGCATTCGGTGACGATGCGGTCTACGTCGAGAAGTACATCGAGGGGCCGCGTCACGTCGAGATTCAGGTGCTCGGCGATATGCACGGTACGATGCTGCATCTCGGTGAGCGCGAGTGCTCGGTGCAGCGTCGACATCAAAAAATGATCGAGGAAGCGCCGAGTGTTGCCGTGTCGCCGGAGTTGCGCGCGCGAATGGGTGCGACGGCCGTCGCCGCGGCGCGCGCGGCCGGATATGTGAACGCCGGCACCTGCGAATTTCTGCTCGATCGACATGGGAACTACTACTTCCTCGAGATGAACACGCGGATTCAGGTCGAGCATCCCGTGACAGAGCTCGTCACAGGGATCGACCTGGTGCAGTGGCAGATTCGTATCGCGGCGGGAGATCGGTTGCCGTTTGTGCAGGAACTGATTGTGCCGCGCGGTTGGGCTATCGAATGCCGAATCACGAGCGAGGATTTTCACAACGGCTTTCTGCCGTCGACGGGACGTGTCACGTCAATGCAGATCCCATCCGGTCCCGGCGTCCGATGGGACGGCGGCATTGAAGTCGGAAGCGATGTCGGGTTGTTCTACGATCCGATGCTCGCCAAGCTGATTGTGTTTGCCGGCACGCGGGATGCAGCGATCGCGCGAATGCATCGCGCGCTGCTCGAACTCGAAATCGAAGGCATCGAGACGTCACGTGAATTCCATCTGCGGATGATGGCAGATGAGGAATTCCGGCGCGGCGATATCACGATTCAATGGCTCGAAGCCAAGTTGCCGGCGCTGAGCGCTGTGCGCCCGTCGGGCGATGATCTCCGCACTGCTGTGATCGCGGCGGCGCTGATGGCAGAGCGCGACCGCACGTCGGTGAAAACGTCGGCCCCCGCCGCTGTGACGGTCGATGCGACTTCAGCGTGGCAGCGCGCGGCACGACTCGACGGTTTGCGCCACGCATGAGCGAATCCGCGACGGTGACAATCGAACGCATCGCCGCCGGCGGTGATGGTATCGCGCGGCACGATGGCATGGTGGTGTTCGTTCCGCGCGCGGTTCCGGGTGACGTTGTCTCGGTGGCGCTGACGCGTCAACGCACGTTCGCTCGCGGCCGCATTCTCGACCTGGTGACGGCCTCACCTGATCGCGAACCGGCACCCTGTCCACACTACACTGATGATCGCTGCGGCGGTTGTCAGTTACAGGGCCTGCAGTATCCGGCACAGCTGGCGATCAAAGGCGAGCTGGTTCGCGATGCGCTGGTACGCATCGGCAAACAGTCCATCGACTCCGTGCACGTGACGGCCAGCCCGGCGCCCTGGAAATATCGCAATACGCTGACGCTCGCATTGCAGCGCGACCGCTTGCGGCCGAGTGGCTGGATGGCTGGGATGCATGTCGCCGACAATCCAACGCAACTTTTCGCGGTGAAAGAATGCCTGCTTGCCATGCCGGAAGTCATGGATGGCTGGCACCAGCTGATGAACGCGGCCGAGAATCTCCCGCGCGCTACGGCGCTCCGCGTCACGCTGCGATTGCTCTCCGCCGGCGGGTTGGCGCTGACGATCGAAGGCGGCGCACAGTGGAAGCAGTCGTCGGTCGATGCGATCGTCGCGGGCGTGCCGGCGTTGCACGCGATCTGGTGGGTGCGTGATGATGAAGTGCGCGCGCTGCGCTTTGATCGTCGCACGGTACCGGAAGCGGGCGCCAGCTTTGCACAGGTGAATCCTGCTGTGGCGGAATTGCTGCGCCAGTGCGTCGTCACGCAGGTGAACGCGCAGAACCCTGACAGTGTCGTGGATGCCTATGCCGGCAGCGGCGCACTTTCTGCCCGTCTTATCCGAGCCGGACGACGGATCACCGCGATCGAGCTGGATCCTGAAGCGTCGGCGGTCGCATCGGCGGCGATGCGCGAGGATCCGCTGTCGCGCGTGCTCACCGGTCGCGTGGAGCATCTGTTGCCGCATGGACTGCCGGCCAGTGTTGTGGTGCTCAATCCGCCGCGCGCAGGCGTCGATGCCACGGTACCCGCATTGATCGCGGCACCGACGTCGCTCGTGGAGCGCGTGGTGTACGTCAGCTGCGATCCGGCGACACTCGCCCGCGACATCAATCGACTTGGGCCGCAGTGGCGCGTCAGCGCCGTTGAGTCGTTCGACATGTTTCCCCAGACCGCACATATCGAGACGGTCTGCACGATCGATCGGGAGCAGGCGTGAAATACATCGTGGATGTGGCAGGCGAGCGATACGAAGTTGAGGTCGGACCGGACGGCGTCCTGTTCAACGGCGAACATGTGCGCGCAAGTCTTACGGACGTGCCAGGATCGCCGGTGCGTCAGGTCACGATCGGCAACGCGGTGCATCGCGTCATTGCGCGGCGCGGCACTTCGCGTGGCGCGTACACAGTCTTGCTCAACGGTCATCGGTTCGAGGTCGAGGCACTGGATGCGCGCACGCGCGCCATCCGTGACCTCTCGGCGGCGAGCGCTGGCGTCGCCGGTCCGGCGCCGCTCATCGCACCGATGCCCGGCATGATTGTGCGCGTCGCCGTTGTGCCAGGTGACACCGTCGTTGCGGGGCAGGGCCTGATCGTGATGGAAGCGATGAAAATGGAAAACGAGTTGCGCGCCGCTGGCCCGGGAACGGTCACGGCCGTGCGCGTCATCGCGGGCACGGCCGTGCAGAAAGGCGCGATCCTTATCGAACTG
>JANMWU010000828.1:0-2545 GCA_031380785.1 Gemmatimonadaceae bacterium | reverse complement strand
ATTCCACGGCGTGCCGGCCAGTCGGCCCATCATCGAGTCGTCAGCAAAGCGATACAGCCGCGACATCAGATCGCGCGCGGTGATGGCACCGGTGGTTGGCGGACCAACAAACTTGAGCGGCAGGGCAGCGGCAGGCGCTGGCGCGGCGCTGCGATGTGCACCGGCTGAAGCAGATTTCGGTGCCTGCGCCGCAAGCGGTGCGGCGATGGCACAAAGGACGGGGAGCGACAGAACGGATCGCACGAAGCGCATCGCGATGACTCGACGGGTGAAAGTGTGGCGGGAATGTGATGTACAAGCCCTCGCGGCGGCAGGGCGCACCGCCACGTCGGGAGCCCGCGTGGCTTCGTCTACGGCGGTGCCGCGTTCCCGGTTCCACTGACACCGGTGTCGGCACTGCGGTTGCCGGTCGTGCGCCGCCCGCGCAGTTGCTTCGGTGCAGAGCCGCAGCCACGCGGCAGCTTGAGGCACGCGCCCGGAACGTGAGACGCACCAGGCCCGCCTCTGCTGCAACCCGCCGAACTCATGCCAGCGCGTAGAGAAAATCGACGTACGACTTCGCCGCACCATCAATCCCGGCCACCTTCGGATTGCTGGACTCGATCAGGTAGTACTCGTCCGGCGCATGCGCGCCGGATCCATGCCCGAGTCCGAACTGCGCAGCGGGCAGATTGAGCGGCGCGCCGGTGAAACGCACGCCCGGCCACGAACCGGCGAGCCGCGGCCACAGCAACGGTTCAATCCCCGCTTTTCTGTAAGTGGCAATCTGCGCTTTTACCAGCTTCGAGTCCGGATCGACCGACGTCGGACCATAGCCACCCGTCATGTTCACTTCGATATCACCGAAACCACGTTTCGCGAGATGCGCGCGCAGCAGTTCGACCGTCCCAGTCGCCGTCATGTCCGGAACCAGTCGCATATCGATCTTCGCGACGGCGCGGTGTGGCAGGATCGTCTTGCCACCGGGGCCCGTGTAGCCCGCCACCAGGCCTTCGATGTTGATCGTCGGCTTGCTGACAAGCCGCACCAGCGAATCATGCCACGATTCATCGCCAAACCACTTCTCGACGCCGAGCGCCTTCTTCGCACCGGCTTCACTCTTCTTCGCGATGGAACTTTCGAGAATCCGTGTCAGCGCCGGTGACAGCGGCTTCACCTTGTCGAAGAACCCGTCCACCACCGGCGTGTGCCCGTCCTCGGCCACCAGCGTGGCCAGCGCGCGGACCAGATGCCACGCCGGACTGTCGATCTGCGCTTCGTAGCTCGAATGCACGTCCAGTTTCGGACCGCGTCCCCACTTCTCGCCCGTCGCGACCAGTTCGAGTTCGGCGATGCCCTTCGCACCGAGGTCAAGTTCAACCGAACCATCAAGCGTCTGGTTTCCCAGCGGCACTATCACGCCGACGCACTTCTTCAGCGCTGCCGTCACTTCCGGCCTTCCGACGATTTCCAGGAAATTCGGCGAGCCGATTTCTTCCTCGCCTTCGCACACCAGCACGATGTTCACCGGAAGCTTTTTGCCGGCCGCCTTGAACGCGTGCAGCGCCGCGAGCACCGCCACTTGCGGACCCTTCGAATTCGTCGTCCCGCGACCGATCATCACTGTGCCGACGCCAGCCCGGTGAATGATCTTCGCTTCGAGCGGCGGAGAGCTCCATTCGCTGGCCTCGTACTGCTTCACGTCGTACATGAAGTAGATGCCGAGCGTTGTCGGAGCGCCGACATCGTACGTGGCGAACACACCCGGCTTGCCGGCGGTCGGAATCACATCCACCCGCTGAAAGCCCGCGTTCCGTGCCAGCTGCGCCATGTAATCGGCGCCCTGCGGGTAGTTACGATTCTCGGCCGCGATCGACGGCAGCGCAATCCAGTCCTGCAGCATTTTGACAGTCGCCTCGTGCTGCTTCGCGATCTGCGCCACGACGGCGTCCTGATCGGGTCCGTTCATGGCGAACACCGGTGTGCCGCCGAGTGTCAGCGCGGCGGCGCCGGCGACCGCGCCATACACGAACGAGCGGCGGCTGATCTCGCCTTCGGCACTCTCCTGCGAGGCATCGAATCCAGCTGAGTCCATGTTTTCTCCCGGGTGGTGGGAATGCATTGGCACGCGCGAACGGAGTTCAACGCATCTGCACCTCGCGACGTTGGCCGCGAACTCCGTCGCTGACCATCACATTCCAGGCGCCGGAGTGCTTGATCACCACGCGGCCGTTCCATCCGATACCCAGTACCTCGCCACCGGCGGCGTCGCGCACCAGCAAGGCGTTACCGGCTGACGATATGATTTCAGTGGCGCCGCCTGGCGTGACGCGCGCTGCAACGACGTCCGGTCCGACACGGCGTTGCAAGCGCGCCGATGCGCCGGCCGCGGTTGTCGCCACAATTTCACTTGCAGCGGTGCCGGCGTTTCGCAGCAGCGCAATGAACTGTCGAGCGCCATCCGATTCGCTGAGCGCCGACGATCGCACGCGCACCGAACGCAGTATCGAGCCGGCCGCGCTGCGCAGTTCGACGGTCACGTCGCCTTCGGGATCGGTCGCTGGCA
>JANMWU010000805.1:0-1736 GCA_031380785.1 Gemmatimonadaceae bacterium | reverse complement strand
CTTCGGCGCCGCGTCCGACGGCGATGGCGACCGCAACATGATCCTCGGCAAGCGATTCTTCGTGACGCCCTCCGACAGTCTCGCCATCCTCGCTGCCAACGCCACGCTCGCGCCGGGATATGCGAAGGGCATCGCCGGCGTTGCGCGATCCATGCCGACCAGCGCTGCGGTCGATCGCGTTGCGCACGCCATGAACCTGCCCTGCTTTGAGACGCCGACTGGATGGAAGTTTTTCGGCAACCTGCTCGACGCCGGACGCATCACGCTTTGTGGTGAAGAGAGCTTTGGCACCGGATCAAATCATGTGCGCGAGAAAGACGGACTGTGGGCCGTGCTGTTCTGGCTCAACGTCGTCGCCGCGCGCGGACAGTCGGTCGAGCAGATCCTACGCGAACACTGGACGAAGTACGGCCGCAACTACTACACTCGCTACGATTACGAAGAAGTGCCGAGTGATGCCGCGGCTGGCGTGATGCAGCATCTGCGCAGCGAACAGTCCGAACAGCCCGGTCAGACGCTCGCCGGGAGAAAGATCAGCGCGGCCGATGATTTTTCGTATCACGATCCGATCGATGGCTCCACCAGCGCGAATCAGGGGCTGCGCATCCTGTTTGACGATGGCTCACGCATCATCTATCGCTTGTCAGGCACTGGCACGGCGGGCGCCACGCTGCGCGTGTACATCGAATCGTACGTCGCCGGCCCGGATGGACTCGATCGCGATCCGCAGGATGCACTCAAGGAATTGGTTCAGGCCGCACTCGAGGTGTCGCAGATTCCGACGCGCACCGGTCGCAGCGCACCGACCGTGATTACCTGATCACTGTCGGAGCGGTCACTATCTGACCGAGGCGTGCAGCAACGGGTGCTCGATCTTGTTCGGTGTCGGGCGCCCGATCACAACCGTGATGTTGTCGGAGCCGCCGGCATCGAGCGCGTCCTGCACCAGCGCTTCACAGGCCTGCCTGGCGGACGTCATCGTACGCAGCCGCTCGGCGATCCGTTCGTCGCTGACATGTTTCGTCAGGCCATCGCTGCACAGCAGGCCGCAGGAATCCCACGCGGTTTCCATGCGTGTCACCACCGGCATCGCTTCTTCTCCGCCGATTGCGCTCGACAACACGTTGTTGAGCGGTGATCGCATCGCCTGCGTGCGCGTCAGCACGCCGGCGTCCACCAGATCCTGCACGATCGTCTGATCCCGGGAGATCTGCGTCAGGACTCCGCCGCGCAGCACATAGCAGCGACTGTCGCCAACCTGCAACAGATAGGCGTATGGCCAGACTCCAAGCCACAGCGTGAGCGTCGTTGCCATCCCGCGCGCTTCCGGCGGACCGGCGGCGCGCTCCTTCGCAATGTCGGCGTGAACGCGCATCGCAGCATCCGACAGCGCGTCGTGCAGCTCACGGTCGTCACCTTGTTCGAGACGATAAAAGCATTTTGCGCACGCCGACACGTAGTGCAGAATCCCTTCCACGGCCTGCCGACTCGCTTCTCCGCCCATCAGACTGCTTCCCACGCCATCCGCGACCACGGCCAGCAGAGCCAGCCGTTCTGTCGTCGACTGACTTTCGGACGGTGGAAGGCTCGTCTGATGCACGACCACATCACGTCGCAGCGACGAAATGATAAAGTGATCCTGATTCGTCTGCCGCAGGTTGCCGACGTGCGTCATGCCGTACACATCGAGCTCCGAGTCGCGCGGCTTGCGCGGTGTCATCGTGGAGCTGATTGCC
>JANMWU010000781.1:0-4098 GCA_031380785.1 Gemmatimonadaceae bacterium | reverse complement strand
CGCGGGGATTGGTGCCAATGAAGTGGTTCGCATCGAGCCGCAGCACGATCTGCGTCAGCGAATCGGGGCTGCGATTGACGAGTGTGATCGTCTCGCGTCCGCTCAGTCGCTGCGTGGGCACGTCGAGACGTACCTGAATTGCGTAGTCGGTGCGCAGCTGCCAGTACTTCGCACCGGGCCGTCCGCTTGAGTCACGCGTGCCTGCGGCGTGCGCGGCGCGAATGGCGTCGGTGAGCGGAATGTCGCGGCGGATAGCGCGATCGGGCCAACCCGACGCGGCTGACTGTGCGAAGGCGGCAGGGACAATCAGCAGCAGCGCGGGCGCAAGGCGCGCCGTGCGAAAGAAGGCATGGCAAGGCATCGATAATCGTCGGCAGCGCGGCGTGCACGCGCAAGAGCCGTCAGATGCCAGACCTGCTCAGCGGCCCACCATTGTGTGCTGCGCGCGCGAGCACGCCACGTACTTCCGACACGCTGACCAGCACCCCAATTGAATTTCCCGTCCCGACCACGGAGCGTCCGGCCAGGGAGAGCAGTTGCTGCGCAAACACGGCGGCGGGGATGACTGCTGCGCTGACGGCGGCGAGCACGGCGTGCAACAGTTACCGACTTGCCATTGCAGATTGCCTGCGTGAACGCGGCATCATTGCGCGCGAGATCAGCGACGGTGCGGGAAACATCGAGCACCTTGCAGTGAATCATGTCGTCAGTCCCGGGAGACGCACCGGCCCCGCTGCCGGTCGCGCCTCAATAGTTCAGTCCAACTTGACGCGCACATAATCGCTCACACGGTCGCCGTAAGCGCCCCGCAGCGTGTGCGGAGGATCACCGCATCCCGTGTTGGGAACGGACAGAGCGCACCCGCTGGAAGGGTGAACCCCGTGCGGCTACGCGGAGTAGCGACACGGGGCCTCCCCGCCAACCTCACGCCAGCTCAAACCGATCCAGCATCATCACCTTGTCCCACGCCTTCACGAACGCTTCCACAAACGTCGTCTGCGCATCGTCTCCGGCGTACACCTCCGCCAGAGCGCGCAACTGCGAGTTCGACCCGAAGATCAGATCGACACGCGAGGCGGTCCACTTGAGATCACCGGTTGAACGATCATGC
The DNA here is from genome assembly GCA_031380785.1 of Gemmatimonadaceae bacterium. Lineage (GTDB taxonomy): Bacteria > Gemmatimonadota > Gemmatimonadetes > Gemmatimonadales > Gemmatimonadaceae > JACMLX01. The sequence continues at coordinate 2,987 of JANMWU010000781.1, read as the reverse complement.
CCTTCGAACGCATTCGCTGACCCTGCCACCGCCGTCCAGATTGTGCCCATGTCGAGCAGGTTCACGAAGAAATCGTTGGTCAGCGTCTCAGGGCGACGGGTGAATACCCCATTCTGCGACTGGCCGACATTCGCGTTCAACACACGCAGACCACCAACCAGCACTGTCATCTCCGGTGCCGTCAGCGTCAGCAGCTGCGCCTTGTCGATCAGCAATTCCTCGGCTGGCACGCTGTAGTCAGTCTTGAGATAGTTGCGGAAGCCGTCCGCGGTCGGCTCGAGCACGCCATACGACTCGACATCGGTTTGCGCCTGTGACGCGTCCATCCGCCCAGGCGTGAATGGCACACTGATGTCGTGACCGTCGTTGCGGGCGGCCTGCTCCACGGCGGCACACCCACCCAGCACGATCAGATCGGCGAGTGACACCTGTTTCCCACCCGACTGCGCCGAGTTGAATTCCGTCTGAATCGTCTCGAGTGCGCCGAGCACCTTCGACAGGCGGGCGGGCTGATTGACGTGCCATTCGTTCGCCGGCGACAAACGAATACGCGCGCCATTCGCGCCGCCGCGCTTGTCCGAGCCGCGGAAAGTCGAAGCGCTTGCCCACGCGGTCGACACGAGGTGTGCGATCGACAGACCGGAGGCAAGGACGCGTGTCTTGAGTGCAGCGATGTCCTGCGCATCCACGAGCGCATGCTCGCACACAGGGATCGGATCCTGCCAGAGCAACTCTTCCGCCGGCGCCAGCGCGCCGAGGTAGCGCGTGCGCGGTCCCATGTCACGATGCGTGAGCTTGAACCAGGCGCGCGCGTACGCGTCGGCCAGCTGATCCGGATTGTCGTGAAATTGCTTCGCGATCGGCAGGTAGACCGGGTCCATCCGCAGCGCGAGGTCCGCGGTGGTCATCATCGGAGCATGACGCTTCCCGGGATCGTGTGCGTCCGGCACCAGCGTCGCGGCGGCCGGATTCGTTGGGCGCCACTGCTGCGCACCGGCCGGACTCTTTGTCAGCTCCCACTCGTGACCGAACAGCGTGTCGAAGTAACTGTTGTCCCACTGCGTCGGCGTCGGTGTCCAGGCGCCTTCGATGCCATTGGTGATCGTGTGCGCACCGTTGCCGCTGCCGAAGCTGTTGGTCCAGCCGAATCCCTGTGCTTCGATGCCGGCGCCTTCCGGCTCCGAACCAACCAGCGCCGGGTCGCCGGCGCCATGCGACTTGCCGAAGGTATGGCCGCCGGCGATCAGCGCGACGGTCTCTTCGTCATTCATCGCCATTCGCGAAAATGTCTCGCGGATGTCGCGCGCAGACGCAAGCGGGTCCGGCGTGCCGTTCGGCCCTTCCGGATTCACGTAGATGAGCCCCATCTGCACCGCAGCGAGCGGTGTTTCGAGTTCACGATCGCCGGTGTAGCGCGCGTCGCCGAGCCAGTCCGCTTCGGGGCCCCAGTAAATGTCCTGTTCCGGCTCCCAGATGTCGACACGACCGCCGGCGAAGCCGAAGGTCTGAAAACCCATCGACTCCATCGCGACGTTGCCGGTGAGAATCATCAGGTCCGCCCACGACAACTTGCGACCGTATTTCTGCTTGATCGGCCAGAGCAGCCGGCGTGCCTTGTCGAGATTGCCGTTGTCTGGCCAGCTGTTGAGCGGTGCGAAACGCAAGGTGCCGGAGGACGATCCGCCGCGTCCATCGGCCGTGCGATAGGTGCCGGAGCTGTGCCAGGCCATGCGAACGAAAAAAGGACCGTAATGCCCGTAATCAGCGGGCCACCAATCCTGCGAGTCCGTCATGAGGGCCACCAGATCAGTCCGCACCGCCTCGAGGTCGAGCGTCCGGAACCCGGCGGCATAGTCGAAACCCTCACCCATCGGGTCGGCCAGCGGCGAGTTCTGGTGCAGCATGCCGAGGTTGAGTTGCTTTGGCCACCACTCCCGATTCGACCGATGGCCAGCTCTGGTCGCCGTGTGAGCCGAAGCCCCGTGCACCACCGGGCACTTGCCGCCGGAACCACCATCCAGGCCTTCCATCGATCTCTCCGAATCTGGCTGCCGCGCGTGAACCCACCGGGCGACCTCCCACGGCACTGCGCCACGGGGCGGTCTGACACCTCGGTAGCTTATGGCCGCCTCCCATAGGCCGCAATCCGAGTACTGCTATAGTTTCCATAGCTCACATCTATAGCTGCCAGTGGACACGACCCTGCTCCGCGCCTTCACCGAAACCGCCGACGCCGGCTCGCTGAGTCGAGCGGCGCGCCAGCTGATGCTCTCGCAGCCCTCGCTCACCGCGCAGATCCAGCGCCTCGAGAAACACCTCGGCGCCGCGCTGTTTGATCGACACGGACGCGGCGTCACACTTACCGACGCGGGGACGGCGCTCTATCCGCGCGCGCGTCGCATCCTCGACGACGTGCGCAGCACTGAAGATGCCATCCGCCGAGAAGGTGTGGAGATGGCGGGGACGTTGAATGTCGGTGCCATTCCGACGGTGGCGCCGTACGTCGTTCCGGCGGCGATACAGCGGCTCAGGGCGCGGCACGCTGCGATGCGCGTGCAATTGCGCGAGGACTACAGTGCCGTGCTGGCGAAGCTGCTGCTCGACGGCGCACTCGACGTGGTGATCGCGGCGCTTCCGTATCCGTTCGAACATCTGGCCACCGAGGTTCTCGGCACCGATGCATTGCTGGTGGCGGTGCCGGTGCCGCATCCGGCGGCGCGCGCCGGGCGCATCACTCTCGCTCAACTGCGTGACGCTCCCACCGTGACGCTCGACCCGGCGCATTGTCTTGGCGCACAGGTCGACGGTTTCTGTTCAAGCCGGCAGGTGAGGCCGTCGGTGGTTTGTCGGAGCGCGCAGCTGGCGACGGTGTTTGAACTCGTGAGCGCGGGCGTGGGGCTGTCGATTGTACCGGCGATGGCCGCAGCACGGCACAGAGAGCTGTCGTGTGCGTATGTGCCACTCGCGGAGCACCAGTTGCAGCGCGA
>JANMWU010000634.1:0-2955 GCA_031380785.1 Gemmatimonadaceae bacterium | reverse complement strand
CTGAACCGCTGGTGCAGATCTACAGTCGCGGCAACACGGGCGGCATGTACGGTGGACGTGCCGGTCGCGACTACATCACGCGTGAGCAGCCTGACAATCACGGCATGACACTTGGAACCGTCATCGATTGCTCGTTGAGCGTAGTGACGGTGGATGTCAGTCACGCCATTGAAGTCGGCGACGGCATTGCGTTTGAGCCGACCGGCGCCGGCGGCACCAAGGCGATTGGATTTGCGGTGACGGCCGTCCGCAACATGTCGCCGAAAGACGGTCGCTTCCGGCAGATCATCGCGACGAGGCAGCGCATCTCCGTCGGGTGGACTGTCGTTCGATCATCGCATGCGGCTCTGCTGGCTCACGCGCGCGCGTCGTACGCCGCGTTGCCCGCAACGGTGCAGAAGCGAAAACACCGCCTCGACATTCGGCTCTTCGGCAGCGTCGGCGGACCGCTGAAAATCGTGGCATCGTGCGGCGACGATGAGGTGAGTGCACGCACTGAAGCCGTGCTGGCGCCGGCGGCCAAACGCGCGCTCGACGATGTGATGCTGCGCGAGCAGCTCGGACGACTCGGCGAAACCCCCTTCGCGCTCGGCGCACTCGATCGCGGCGGCCTCGGTGACGGCCTCTTTCTGCCAGTGAGCGCACTCAATCACCTCCGCCAGAATCTCGTCGATCAGTTGATCGTGCAGCGTGACTGGGCGGAGCAGGCGCGCCTTGGTGAGCGGTCGGAGCGCATTGCGCGCGCGATCGAATCTCCGGAGCCTGTGCTCGTTGAGTCAACGATGGCGCTGCTGGCGGAAGTTCATACCATCGACGATGCACTCGCGGCGGCAGGCGCCGGCGCGACGGAGATTGTCTTCGATCCGTTCCTTCGCCATCCCGCGCCAAGTCTCACCAAGGTGCGCGGGCTGCAGGAAGAACTCGCGCAGCAAGGCGTGAGCTTGCGAATTCGCACCCCAACCATCGTGCGGCCGGAAGAGCGCAAAAGCGTGAGCAAGTGGTTGTCCCTGATGTTGCCGGTGCAAACGGGTCATCTGGGATTTCTCGCCGAGCTGTCCCGGGAAGGAAGGGACGTGATCGGCGACTACGCGCTGAACGTTTTCAATCAGCACACCGCAGCTGAGATGTTTGCCCTCGGTGCGCGACGGTTGACGCTGTCGATCGAGCACACAGTGGAAGAGATGCTTGCCGTGAGCGCGCCGTGGCAGGGCGCGACGTTCGACGCGGTGGTCTTTGGTCGCCCCGAAGGGATGACAATCGAGCACTGCGTGCTGTCGGCGGCGTTCGATCGCGAGGTTGCGACCTGTCGCGATCTCTGCGTACAGAAGCATCCGAACGTTTCCATCACCGATCCGGCCGGCTACACCTTTCCGGTCGCGACCGATAGCGCCTGTCGCAACCGGTTGCTGCATTCGCGCCCGATCGAAGCCGGTGAATATCTGCCTCGCCTGTGGCGTGGCGGCATTCGTCACTATCGGCTGCTGTTCAACGTCCCGGGTGATCCGGTCGCGGAAATCGTGAGCGGGTACCGCGCCATGATCAATGAGCTTGCGGCGGGCGACCGTGTCGGTACCGATCGTGTTCGATTGCTGTTTGGTCAGGCTTTCACGCGCGGGCATTTCGCCCGCGCCGTCTGATGTTCGCTCTCATCACTCCAATTTCGCATGCCGACGCCCTTTGAATCCGCCCAGCTCAACCTTCAGCTGTTCGACATGCGCCGCGACGGCGAGTTGCGAAAGGCACGTTCGTGGTTCGTGCTCGAGTTCCATCCGCAGACGTCCGAGGAGTACTTCACCGCCTACACTGGCGACAAGAATCCATGGATGCGCATGGTGCTGGGCTACTGGGACATGGCCGCCTCGATGGTCACATTCGGCGCCATCGACCGTGACATGTTCCTGGCGGCACACAGTGAAATCATCGGGACCTTCTGCAAGCTGCAACCGTATCTCGCCGAAGTACGCGGACGCCTTGGCCCGTCCGTCATGACGCACATCGAGGCAGTCGTGATGGCGATGCCGGATGCCGAGGGTGAGCTCTCGCGCCGCCGCGCACGTCTGAAGGCGAATTGGGATGCAAAGCAGCCGCCAAAGGCCGGCTTCCTTACCTGACACGGTCGGTGCATTCGCATGCAGGCCGCGATGACGCGGCGCTGACTCTGATCGAGATGCTGAATGGCGGGCACCGCAATGTCGCGCGCCTTGCACTCCGACACTCAGCATGCTGATTCAGCCAACCCTCGAAGATGCACGCGCCGTGCTGCAGGCCCGCTTTGGCTACGGCGCATTCAGGCCGGGCCAGGAGCGGGCGATTGAGAGCGTGCTCGCGCGCCGCGACACCTTGGTTGTGCTGCCAACCGGCGGCGGAAAATCGCTCTGCTATCAGGTTCCGGCGCTCATCACGCACGGCCTGACGGTGGTCGTATCGCCACTGATTTCACTGATGAAGGATCAGGTGGATGCGCTCGAACGGCGTGGTATCGCGGCGGCGTTCATCAACAGCACACTGACCAGCGCCGAAGTCAGCGATCGCCTCGTTCGCGCCCAGAATGGCGAACTGAAAATGCTGTATGTGGCGCCTGAACGATTTGATGTCGGCACGGCGGCCGAACGGCTGAAAGCGATCGGCGTCGCGCTGCTGGCAGTGGACGAGGCGCACTGTATCAGTGAGTGGGGCCATGACTTTCGCCCGAGTTACCGGCGCGTTGGTGAAGTGCGTCAGCGGCTTGGAAATCCGCCCACGATTGCGCTCACCGCGACCGCAACGCCGATTGTGCGCGAGGACATTGCGCGCATCCTCGACCTGAAGGATCCCGAAATCATCGTCACGGGATTCGATCGGCCGAATCTTTCGTACGGCGTGATATCGGCCAAAGGCGATCGCGAGAAAGACGCGGTCGTGCTCGACCTGTTGCGGAATCTCGACGACGGCACCGGAATCGTGTACGCGTCCACC
>JANMWU010000733.1:0-1588 GCA_031380785.1 Gemmatimonadaceae bacterium | reverse complement strand
CGCTACGACGAGCGCTTCGCGCGCACGTCGCCGTTCATGACGCATCCGGTGTTCAACACGCACCACAGTGAAACCGCGATGCTGCGTTACATCAAGCAGCTCGAAGCAAAAGATCTGTCGCTCTGTCACTCCATGATCGCGCTTGGCAGCTGCACCATGAAGCTCAATGCGGCGACCGAGATGTATCCGGTTACGTGGCCCGAGTTCGGTCAGCTGCATCCTTTCGCGCCGCGCGAGCAGGCGCAGGGCTACGCGCAGCTGTTCACCGAACTGGAAGCGGCGCTGGCCGATGTGACCGGTTTTGCGGCCGTATCACTGCAGCCGAACGCCGGTTCGCAAGGCGAGTATGCCGGCTTGCTGACAATCCGTCGCTACCATCAGTCGCGCGGCGAGGGGCATCGCACGGTGTGCCTGATTCCGGCCAGCGCGCACGGTACCAATCCGGCCAGTGCCGCCATGTGCGGTATGACGATCGTGCCGGTGAAAACCGCGGCCAACGGCAATATCGACGTCGATGATCTGCGCGCGAAGGCGACCGAACACGGTCACAATCTGGCCGCGCTGATGGTCACCTATCCGAGCACGCATGGCGTGTTCGAGGAATCGATTGCCGATATCTGCGCTGCGATTCACGCGCACGGCGGTCAGGTGTACATGGATGGCGCCAACATGAATGCGATGGTCGGCGTCTGTCGCCCGGGCGACATCGGTGCTGATGTGTGTCACCTGAACCTGCACAAGACGTTCTGCATTCCACATGGCGGCGGCGGACCCGGGATGGGTCCGATCGGCGTGGCGTCGCATCTGGTGCCGCATCTGCCTGGTCATGCACCGATGGGCCTTGGCAGCCCACAGAGCTCCGGCGCCGTAAGTGCGGCGCCGTTTGGCAGCGCCAGTATTCTTCCGATCAGCTACCTGTACATCCGCATGATGGGTGCTGAAGGACTCGCATATGCCACCAAGGTCGCAATCCTGAATGCGAATTATGTGGCGAAGCGACTCGAGCACGCGTATCCAGTGCTGTACAAGGGCCCGAACGGCACCGTGGCGCACGAATGCATTCTCGATCCGCGACCGCTCAAGGCCAGTGCCGGCATCGAAGTCGAGGACATTACCAAGCGTTTGATGGACTACGGCTTCCATGCACCGACGGTGAGCTTTCCGGTGGCAGGCACGCTGATGATCGAGCCGACGGAATCGGAGAATCTGGCGGAGCTTGATCGATTCGTTGATGCAATGCTCAGCATCCGCGAGGAAGTGGCACAGGTGGAGCGTGGTGAACTGTCGCGCGACGACAATCCGCTCAAGCATGCTCCGCACACTGCCAGTGCCGTGATCAGCGACGCGTGGACGCATGCATACGGACGCGAGCAGGCTGCGTTCCCGACTGCCGGTGTGCGTGCGGCGAAGTTCTGGCCAAGCGTGGGTCGCATCGAGAGCGCATTTGGTGACCGCCATCTGGTCTGCAGCTGCCCGCCGATGGCGGAGTACGCGCCGCCGTCGTGAGCGATCAGGGGGTCAGAGTCATTGATGCATAAAGGACTGATGACCCCAGATAGCAGTCAATAATAGCCCCCCAGAGACTAGT
>JANMWU010000726.1:0-2388 GCA_031380785.1 Gemmatimonadaceae bacterium | reverse complement strand
CCAATTCCGATGCCCAGGTCTCTTGTTCGCACTGTCGCCCGCGTCACCGCGCTGGCGATTGCCTCGTTTCCCACCACACTGCGAGCGCAGATCGCGACCGGCCCGGTTCCCGACTCTGCCACCGAAGCCACGATTCGCACGATGGTCGCGCGGGTCGACTTCGGACGGTACAAAGCGACGATCAAGGGACTTACGGCGTTCGGCGACCGACGTCAGGGTACCGACCGCAATCGCGCGGCGGTGGACTGGATCGAGGCGCAGCTCAAGGCGGGCGGCTGCACCAATACCGAGCGGATCACGTACGACTATCAGCCGCCGGCGTCAGGCGCGCGACCGGCCGTGCCACCGCCGCCGGGCGGCGCCATCCGACGCGAACAGGGTGGCGGTCGTTCCCGCGGCATCCGCACGCGCACAGGCGTGAATACCGACTCGCTGCGTCAGACCGACGCGCGTCTGCGCGCGCTCAACTCGCAGCCGACCACACCGGGGCAACGGCAGGAAGTGTTCTGCACCAAGATCGGCACTACGCATCCCGAAGAGATGTACATCGTCGGCGCGCACATGGACGGTCACGGCTGGGGAGAAGCCGCCAATGACGATGGCTCGGGAACGGCACTGGTGATCGAACTCGCGCGCGTCTTCAGCAGCCCGGATATCGTCACCGATCGTTCGATTCGCTTCGCGCTCTGGAACAACGAAGAGACCGGATTGAACGGTGCCCGCGCCTACGTCGCGCAACGGCAGGCGATGCAAGGCCGTGAGTTGCCCGCCGGATCGGGCAAATACCCGGAACCGAAATGGCTCGGCATGATTCAGCACGACATGATGCTGTTCGATCATGGCATGCCGAAGGCCGACAGCACGATTCCGAAGGAACAACGGCCCGAAGCCGATGTGAACATCGAGTTTCAGTCGGCATCAAAGTTCGCGATGCAGTCGCAATCGCTGGCATGGGCGCTTCACGCCGCAAATGAACGATTTGCCACCGACTATCCGGCGGCGGTCAGTCCGCACATGACCAATACGGACTCCGGTCCGTTTCAGGATCTCGTGGCATCGATCTCGTTGCGTGAGAACGAGCGCGGCATGCAGATCGGCAGCGGGTGGGACCCGCACTGGCACCAGCCGTCAGACGTGTTCGCAACCTTCAGCGACAAGGATTTCCGGCTGGGACTGAACGCGGCGCAAACCACCTTTGGTGCGCTGGCGACGCTCACCGGAGCCAGGCTCAGATAGCGAGCCTGGTGGGCGCGCTGCAGGTGCACCGGGGATTACACGGGCACGCCACTTCCCTTGCCGATGATTGCGAAATCCTCGCTGCCCTGCCCGTTCCCGATTTCCTCGTCCATGCGCGACGCCAGTGCGGACAACATCGGCGTCGGCGCGTCGCCAGCGGTTTCAAGCATCAGCCGCAGATCCTTGCGCGCAACGTCGAGCGTGAAGTTTGGCTCATAGTTGCCGGTGACCATCATGATACCGCGCATGCCGAGCGGGCCGTTGAGGTTCACCTTGTTCAGCATTTCAAGTACGCCGCTGCGCTCGACATCGGCGGCATCAGCCATCCGCATCACGTCGGCCAGCACGCCAACCACCGAGAGCGTCGACGCGTTTCCGAACAGCTTGTAGATCGCGGCGAGATCGGTGCGCTCACCGACGTGCCACAGTTCACCTGTCATCTCGGTCAATGCCGCCTTCACCGAATCGAATCGCGCGGTGGGCCCCGCAACCAGCATCATTCCTTTCGCCGTGCGAGCGGCGCCCGGACCCATCATCACTGGCGCGTGCAGATACTTGATGCCTGCAGCTTCGAGCGCGGCGGCACGCGCGGCGGTCCTCGCCGGAAGGGTGGTGGTATGATCGAGAATCACCGCATCGGGATGGAGTGCGGCCTGAAAGTCGGCGATCGTCGCATCCACCGTGTCGTCGTCCAGCAGCACCAGGTGCACGCGCTCAGCTCCGCGCACGGCTTCGGCGGCCGATGGTGCCGAAATTGCTCCGAGCGCCAACAGCGGTTCGACTTTCGACGACGTGCGATTCCACACGACAAGTTCAGTACCACCGCGACTCAGCAGCCCTTCTGCAAACCCGCTACCCAGCAAACCCATTCCAAGAACGGCGACCCGTGACATAGCTGCGTACTGGTTAAGGGTGTTCGGCACTTCGACCACCGAATGATAGCGGGTCCGGACACACGGACTCGACCGTACGCGCGTCGGCAGTACGCGTCGTCAGGCATGTACCATCCCGGCGTTCACATTCACACTTCACGTCGTGAGTCCCGAATGAATCCTTTCGAGATCGCCCAGCTGCCGCACCTTCGTCGACCGCACTATTTCGAAGGGCAGTTGCTGACGGCGGCGACATTGAGGCTCGAGCAGGACTACCTGC
>JANMWU010000710.1:0-4005 GCA_031380785.1 Gemmatimonadaceae bacterium | reverse complement strand
CTTTTCGGTTTCGCTGGCACGTGGTCTCCCGATGGGCGTGAGCGGCGGCACTCGGAGTCATTGACGGACGCGTGCTGAACAATTCACTGGCGAAGCGAATCGCGCAAATGGAAGATTTCCGATTGCTCGCGCTGCGCTGTTAAGACTGGACACTTCAGCAACTCGAGCGTCGCGATGAGGTTGCTCCCGCGCAGTGCGGCGCGTTCGGCTGCGAGCATCCAGTTGGAATCCACTGGGATCGTGGACAGAATGGATGCGATTCCCGGGTGCGTCGTGACGTCGGCGACGAGCAAGCGCTGGGCGTCGGGGGCGGGCCGCGGCGCCGGCCCGATCGCGCGGACCACGGCGTCGCGTGCCGCACAAGAAATTCTGGAGAAAACCGTGGTCGCTTTGCCAAAGCTCCAACCTCTCCCGCATTGGAGCCTCCGGAAATCCCGGTCCGCGAGCCAGCGAACATCATAGCGAATTGCTCCCCTACTGCCTTACGAACGACCCAATCCGCACAATGTCATTCGACGCGGCGGCTGCGTTCTGACCCGCGGTGCCGGTATTGTCCGTGATGACCCAGACGTAATACGTTCCGGCCACCGCAGGTGCCGCGATGCTCGCGCCCTGGGCGAACGTGCCATTGACGGGCAAGCTGGTGACTGAATACGTGAACAGGTTGCTGCCAGCGGCACTCGTCGAGCTTTGGTTTACACGCACGACCGTCTGCGACGCTCCGGCGACCGCGGTACCCTGATTTGCGATTGTCCACGTGGCCGTAACACTTCCGCCTGCGTTCACCGACGACGGTGTGACCGAACCATTGATCACGCGCAGATCAGGAGACGTTGCGACGCCGGTGACCGTGAATGAGCCGACCAGCACGATATCATTTGCCGCGGCGGCTGCGTTCTGACCCGCGGTGCCGGTATTGTCCGTGATGACCCAGACGTAATACGTGCCCGCAGTCGTGGACGCCGTTATCGTCGCGTCTTGCGGCTGTGTCGCCCCGGCACCCAAGCTTGGCGTGCTGTAGGTGAAGGCATTCGTCCCACTCGCGCTGGTCGCACTCTGATTCACACGCACAACCGTCGTCGAGCCGTTCGCGCTGCCCATCCCTCGGTTCGCAATCGTCCACCCGGCCGCCACTGCGCCGCCGGCAGCCACCGACGCTGGGCTCACCGCGCCATTCTCCACTCGTAGGTCGGGCAACACCGCGGGCGGACCGACAGTCGAGGCCGAAGGTGAGCGGGAGCTCGCAACGTTGCGATCGATGTGCAGCAGAACGGAACCGTGTGTCTCATCGGCGTCCAATACTCCCTGCCAGACGCTAGCAAATGAGTGCCCTACCGCCGACGCCTGTCACGCTGGCACAATGGCAGGAGCTCGAGGTCGATCTGCACGCCGGTATCGACACGGCGAAGGTCAGAATGTGGAACAGCAGCGCGGGATACTTGTGGAACGACGGCCGAACGCTGCCAGTTGCACCGGCGTGCGGCTTTAAGTACCCGGCCGGTAATGAGGGTGCGCGCTACGCCGAACAGGCCATAATTATCGGCGCGCGGAATTCCGTGGCAGCTCCTGCCCCGCCATCACTCCGCACCGGCCAGCCAAGCCGACTTACGATCCAGCTCTTTCCTGATGGCCGATGCGGCGTCGCGATCGACGGCATCGCGTTGGGGATCGCCGAGGAGACGGCTGCGATCGCAAATCCGATTCGCCTTCTGATACTCGGCAATTCATACAAAACGAAATCGCTGGTTGGGCCGCTGACACTCACGCGCGGCGTCGATACGACAATCGACTGGAATACACGCAGACCTCCCGAACCACCGGTCACTTCGCCTCGAACCGCTCGAACCGCGCCTCCAGATTGATGACCCGCAGTTCCCCTCCCCCGCGCGCTGGCGTGCAGCAGATCGCCGGAGATGAGTTTGTAGCGCGGCCACCGCCGGTCCTGGCGCGTGAGATAGCGAACGACGCCTGTGAGCCAAGGGCGCGAGGGAGCCATGGCCATAGCGCGCTCAGTGCATCAAGAGATTGGCAAGTGGGCGGCAGTCGACACGATTGCAAGTGGTGCCGATTTCCGATCACGAATTCCGCGCACGCCACATCATTTCACGCCAGGCGATCGACTCCGAAGTTCGCAGCCGATTCCTATCGCGCCGCATTTCATCCGCGGCGATACCGAGAGGTGAAACACCGCGCTGCTGCGTATCTGGCTGATGCCGATCAGTCGTTTCTTTCGGATCAAAGCGATCAGTCGTTTCGCTCCAAGGCGATCACCGGGCTCGGTCGATGCCGATCAGGGTGTGAGGCGGGTACACGGACGCGGCGTTAGTCGACGGTGTATCGGCGTGAGCGGGCGGGGTGAGACGGCGGAGCGAGCCGCCGGTGAGGGTGATCCGGTGGGCGTGGAATCGGTTCGAATCCGCGCTTTGAAAGCCGTCGGCGTCGGACCGGACTGCGCGCGGCCCGTCGCCGAGTCGGATATGGCGCACGCGCGTTCACGACCGCGGGTGACGGTCGCTTTCATAGCGGAGTTTTTCCACGTACCACGTACGTCGCATCGCGAGGCCTCTTCCTGACGACGACGATTTCAACTTCAATTACGCTGCCACAGTGGCAGGAACTGGAAATCGCGTTTCACGCGGGCATCGATACCGCCCACGTGAAACAATGGGACAGCGGTGCCGGCCATCTGTGGTCTCACGGTCGCAGGACTGAAGTGCCGCCTCGATGTGCATTCACGTATCCCGCAGTACCGGAGGGCGACCACTATTCGGACGAAATCCGAGTCGGCAATGGCACAGGCGGTCAACTGGCGCACGCACCGCCGGTACTACGCACAGGTCGGCCGACAAAGCTCACGCTCCAGCTGTTTCGCGTTTGAAGGTGTGGCGCCGAGATCGACGGCAAGGTTGTGATGATGACGAGCGCGTTGAGCGGACGGCCAGCGAATGTACGAGTAGTTTTTTTGGAAATTCATTTCGCACAAAGGTGTTGGTTGGCCCGCTGATAGTGTCCCAAGGCGTCGACACGACGATTTCCTGGGACAGACCACAGCCGTGACTCGGCAAGGCGCTGCCGCTCGCTTCGTTCTCGTCCGCTGCGTTGACACTCTGTGTGGCCGATGGAGCGTGTGACGGTCGTGCGGGGATCCAGCTACGGATAGGTTGCAAACCATCTGGCATGCGTCGAACTTTCACGCATGCCGTCTGCCCAGAGACTTTCGCGTCGTGTGCTTGCCTCGCTTCTGCTCCTGGCAACTGCGCATGTGCTGCGCGCGCAATCCGCCGTGACGTCGGCCCGACCAGTCCTCTTTGTCTGCGAACATGGCACAGTCCGCAGCCTGATCGCACGGCTTGAGTTCGATCGCTATGCGCGACAGGTCGGCCTTCGAATGCCAGCCGAATCGCGTGGTACGCAACCGGACAGTGCCCTTCCCGCCTGGATGGCAATCGCGCTCGCTCGCGAACGCATCTCAATCGGCATCTGGCGCCCGCAGCGCCTGTTGTCGGCTGACCTGATGCACGCCGCGATGGTCGTCTCGTTCGATGTGTCGGATTCGGCAACGGCCCTGACGCATGTGCCAAGGCAGCAGTGGAATGGACTCCCGTCTGTGAGTCGCAACTATGCGGAAGGCCGCGACGCGATTCACGCGCGCGTGCACAGGCTTGTCGATTCGCTGCGGAGCGCGCAACCGCCGCGATGATCGGTTTGTCACTTGCGGGGCGGCTCGTCGCTCAGGGCCCCGGCACAACGCTGCATGCACCGCGATTCTGGCGTCGCCGCCCGTGCTCGCGCCGCAAGCGAACACGCCACATCCTTCCCCCACCTTGATCGAATTTCCTTTCCCGAAAGCCGCCACCATGACAATGCCGCCGACCGACCGTCACCTCGATCTGGGGTGCGGGAAATTCCCCCGTAACCCCTATGGCCGAAGCCAGCTTTGCGGCCTCGATCTGCGAGTCATGCCAGCGGTGGAAGGCGTCGAATTCCGATCGGCCAACATCGTGC
>JANMWU010000622.1:0-3562 GCA_031380785.1 Gemmatimonadaceae bacterium | reverse complement strand
GATCACCCGTCGGTGGGCGCGCTGGTGGAGTACCTCGCCAGCGAAGTCTTCGCGACTGAACTCGATGTCACGCCGACTGCGGCGGCACCGATCACGCAGGTCGCGCAGACGGTGCCGTTTGTGGAGACCAGCGACGCACAGCTTGACGAAATGTCCGATGATGAACTGGCTCTGCGGTTGGCGCGGCGTCTGGATGGCATTGACGATGAGGAATCCTGATGTCCGAACCACAACAGCCCGACTATCGCGCTCTGCTCAAGCGATCGCTGGTTGCGATTGACAAGCTGGAAGCGAGGATCGCCGAGATCGATCGCGCGAAGTCGGAGCCGATTGCCGTAGTCGGGATGGCGTGTCGCTATCCCGGACGGGCGAACGATCCGGCCGGCTTCTGGACCTTGCTTTCAACCGGCACCGATGCCGTCACGGTCGTGCCGCGTCACCGGTGGGATGCGGAGGCGTCGTTTGATGGCGACCCGGATGTGGTGGCCAGGAGCTACACGAAGTGGGGCGCGTTCATCGACGATGTCGAGACGTTCGACGCTGCCTTCTTCGGCATCTCGCCGCGCGAGGCGGTGACGATGGACCCGCAGCAGCGTTTGCTGCTCGAAGTGACGTGGGAAGCGCTCGAGCACGCCGGTATTGCGCCGTCATCGCTGGCGGGCACACGGGCGTCGATCTTCGTCGGCATTTCCACCAACGACTACGCAAATCTGATTGCCGAGGTGGTTGGCGCGCGGAATGGTGATGCCTACTCCGCCTCCGGGTCAGCGCACAGCATTGCGTCGGGGCGACTGTCGTATTTTCTGGGCATTCACGGACCGAACATCGCCGTCGACACCGCCTGTTCGTCGTCGGTGGTGGCGATTCACGGCGCGATCCAGTCGCTGCGCAAAAGTGAGACGAGCCTCGCCATCGCCGGCGGCGTGAACCTCACACTCTCCGATCTTGGCTCGATCCTGACATCGCGCGCGCGCATGATGTCCTTCGACGGGCACTGCAAAACGTTCGACGACTCAGCCGACGGTTACGTGCGCGGCGAAGGCTGCGGCATGATGGTGCTCAAGCGACTCTCCGACGCCGAGCGCGACGGCGATCGCATTCTGGCAGTGCTGCGCGGGTCAGCGATCAATCAGGACGGACGCAGCAGCGGGCTCACGGCACCAAATGGCACGGCGCAGGAAGCGGTGATTCGCGATGCACTCGCAAACGCGCAGCTGCGGCCGCAGGACATCAGCGTTATCGAAGCGCACGGCACCGGCACGCCGCTCGGCGATCCGATCGAAATCAAGGCGCTCGGCAATGTGTTCGGTGAGCGGCCCTCAGATCAGCCGCTGGTCGTTGGTTCGGTGAAGACGAACATCGGCCATCTCGAAGCGGCGTCGGGCGTCGCCGGCATGATGAAAGTCATCCTGGCAATGCAGCACGAAGTGATTCCGCCGCATCTGCACTTCGTGACGCCGAATCATCTCATTCCGTGGGATGCGGTGCCGGTGCGGATTCCAGTCGCGCCAATACCGTGGGTCTCAGCGGCGGGTGCACTGCGCCGCGCCGGCGTGAGTTCGTTCGGCTTCAGCGGTACGAATTCGCATGTGATCATCGAGGAGGCACCGGCGCGGCCAGTCGTCAGTGATCGGCCGACGCGCACACAGGCGCTGCTGCTCTCGGCGCAATCCGACGTCGCGCTGCGGGCGCTCGCGATGCGGTACATCACGATGCTGCGTCAGCCGGATGCGGCAGCTTTCGGGGACGTTGCCGCAACCGCCGCACTGGGGCGCTCGCATCTGACGGAACGTCTCGCTCTTGTGAGCGACAGCGGCGCCACGGCGGCCGAAATGCTGCAGGCATATCTCGATGATGCCGAGACACCGGCGGTATGGCGCGGTCGCTTCGCGTCGGGCACGGCAGCGGAGATCGGATTTCTGTTTTCCGGTCAGGGCGCGCAGTACAGCGGCATGTCACGCGAGCTGTATGAATCGGAGTCGGTGTTTCGCGATGCATTGAATGCGTGCGCGGCGATCGCCGATCCGCTGCTGCCGGCGCGTCTTATCCCCGTCATCATGGGTGAACCTGATGTGGCGCGTCTGCTCGACGACACGGCGTTCACGCAGCCGGCGTTGTTCGCCGTCGAGTACGCGCTGGCGCAGCTCTGGAAATCGTGGGGTGTTGAGCCGGCGGTAGTGATGGGCCACAGCGTCGGCGAATATGTCGCGGCCTGTCTGGCGGGCGTGTTCTCGCTGGAAGATGGCCTGCGGCTGATCGTTGCGCGCGGACGACTGATGAGCGCGTTGCCGCGTGACGGATCAATGGTTGCCGTGTTCGCCACGCAGCAGCAGGTGTCAGATGCGTTGCGCGGTTTCGAAGCGGACGTCGGCATCGCTGCCGTCAACGGTCCGCAGAACACTGTGATCTCCGGACGCAGTACAGTTATCGAAGCGATCCTGATTTCGCTGACGACGCAGGGCATCGAGTTTTCGCGCCTGAACGTGTCGCACGCGTTTCATTCGCCGCTGATGGACCCGATGCTCGATGAGTTCGAGCGTGTTGCGGCCAGCGTCGCGTTTGCGATGCCGGCGATCGGGCTGGTATCGAACGTGACCGGCAGGATGGCCGGCGCCGAGGTCACCACGGCCGCGTACTGGCGCCGGCATGTCCGCGATGCGGTGTTGTTCACCGACTCCATCGCCACGCTGCATTCAGAGCATATCGGTACGTTTCTCGAGATCGGACCCTCGCCGGTGCTGGTCGGCATGGGGCAGCGGTGCGCGCGCGGCGCGGACGTGGTGTGGATTTCGTCGCTGAAGAAGGGGCGGAGCGATCGCGAGGCGCTCCTCGAAAGTGCCGGTCGGCTGCACATCGGTGGACAGCCGATCGTGTGGAAGGTGGTGTGTGATACCACTGCGCGTCGCGTCGAACTCCCGTCCTATCCGTTCCAGCGTGAGCGCTACTGGTTCGATACGCTCCAGCGCGACACGCCGAAGGCGTCGATCGGCGGACGCGATGCCGGTCATCCGCTGCTCGGCCAGCGACTGGCCAGCCCGGTGCCGTTGTATCAAGTCGAACTCTCGGTTTCGACGACGCCATGGCTCGCCGATCATCGCATTTACGAAACGGCGCTCTTTCCCGTCACGGGATTTCTCGAGGTCGCGCTCGCCGCTGGTCGTCAGGTCATGCGAACGGCGGATGTCGAGCTGTCACAGGTGTCACTGCGTGAAGGCCTGACGATTCCTGAGCCGGGATCGGTCACGCTGCAAGTGCTGGTCACGGCGCAGGAGGATGGATCGAAGCAAGTGCAGGTGTTCAGTGCGCTCGAAGAAGGCGACGCCGACATGGCGGGCAATGACGGCTGGCGGCTGCACCTCGCGGCGACAGTGTCGCACGCTGTCACACCGCCGCCGACTGCCGGACTGCGCACAATCCCCGATGCGGACCGCGTGGATACCGACATCCCCGCTTATTACGCCAAACTGCACGCACAGGGCGCGTATTACGGCCCGGCATTCCGCGCTC
This sequence comes from Gemmatimonadaceae bacterium, assembly GCA_031380785.1. Taxonomy (GTDB): domain Bacteria; phylum Gemmatimonadota; class Gemmatimonadetes; order Gemmatimonadales; family Gemmatimonadaceae; genus JACMLX01. The sequence continues at coordinate 55 of JANMWU010000622.1, read as the reverse complement.
TCACATCGATCGCGAAGTCCGGCGATCGGGTGCTCGGTCGCGTGCGTTTGCCTGA
>JANMWU010000600.1:0-1939 GCA_031380785.1 Gemmatimonadaceae bacterium | reverse complement strand
CCAATTCTTCAGCGCCTCGTGCCGCGTACATGCCGGACGCCGACGTCGTCACTGCTGCCTTCGCGCGCGTGCAAGACAAGCCTGCGTTTCTCTTCACACAGTTCAGGTACGTCACCACGAACGGCATGCTGTCGGTACCGGTGGCAGTCGATCAACGTCGCTACCCGGTCCTGCTCTTCCTTGAGGGCGCGACGGGATTTCGACAGATGAACACGTTTCAGGTGGAGCATTTAGTATCATACGGCTACATCGTTGTCGCCATCGACCAGCCAGGTGCCGCTGCGGCCGTCGTGTTTCCGGACGGCCATCAGGCTGTCGGTCTCACGGTACCGCAGTTTCATACCATGGTGCGCCCAAGCTACATGCCGGCCGCGATGGACACGTTGCACGCTGGCGTGCTACTGCCGAACGGCAGCACGCTACGCGACAACAGCATCATCCCGTACCTCGCGCAGGATGTCAGCTTCACATTGGATCAGCTGGCCGCTCTCGACAGCCCGAATCCGAATAGCATCCTCGCCGGCAAACTGGATCTGCAGCGAGTCGGCGCGTTCGGCGTGTCACTCGGCGGCATCGTCGTGGGCGAAGCGTGCCGACGCGACGCACGCCTGCGAGCCTGTCTGATAATGGACGCCCCAATGTCCACTGCCGTGGTTGAGGCGGGCCTGCGTCAACCCACCATGTGGATCACGCGAGATGTTGCCAGCATGCGACTCGAGCGCGAGCAGGCCGGAGGGTGGCCTGAGTCAGAGATCGAAGCCCATCAGCGCAGTATGCGTGCGGTGTACGACGGCCTGCCCGGCGCCGGATACTTCGTACGCGTTCCCGGGATGTTCCACAGCAACTTCACTGACATACCGAGCTGGACGCCGTTGGCCCGACAGTTGGCGCTCGTCGGTCCGATCAATGCAGCGAGGGCGCATGAGATCGTGAACGCCTATTCGTTGGCTTTCTTCGACAAACATCTTCTGGATCGGCTTGCGGCGCTGCTTGATGAAGCTGCGATACAAAACCCTGCTGTGCTATTTGAATCGCGCCTTCCGTGACCGCACGCAGGCAATGCTGAATCTGAATCAGGTCGACAAATGGCCGCTCTGCCCGTATCTAGGATGAGGCGGGTGCTGCTCATCGTTGCCGCAACGGCGTTGCTGGTCATCATTGAATTGGCGACGCCTTTACGGCAGTGGCGAACCGGTGAGCTTCCACAGCCTGTACTGCAGTACATGCCGGAATCGCGCAACGCCGAACGTGCCGGTCGCATCTGGATCGACGCCGACGCCGCGTGCGGCACAGGCAAACACCACGATCCCGACGACTGCCTTGCGCTGCTGTCGCTGGTCCGCGCGACACACATCGAGATAGTCGGGATCTCGACGACATTTGGCAATGCACCGCTGTCGGTGACAGACCGAGTGATGCGCGAGCTGGTGCATGAACTGGGTCGTCCTGCCGGTCACGATCTGCCCGTTTTCAGAGGGTGCGCAGCCGCAGCCCCGAAGTGCCGTGACGACGATGGCAGCGTTGAGGCGCAGGCGGCGTTGCGGCTGGCGTTACACGCCGGCGCACTGGACTATGTGGCACTTGGCCCACTGACGAACCTTGCGGCCGTGCTCACGCGTGAGCCGGCGCTCGGTAGTCGAGTGACGCGTGCCATCGCGGTGATGGGTCGCCGGCCGGGACACCGTTTTCATCCGAGCGAAAATCACAGCGTCGGTGCCATGCTCTTCGGCCTTGGGCTGATCTTCCGCGATCTCAACGCGGTACTGGACACGCGAGCCGTGTCGGTCGTTCTGAACTCCGGTGTACCCGCGGTTCTTGTCCCGTACACCGCGGCGCGTCAGGTATCGATGACGGGCAGCGACCTCGATCGGATCGCTGACGTGGGGACGGCGGAGCGATGGGTGGCGGAGCGCAGCCGAGCGTGGCTCGAGTTCTGGCG
>JANMWU010000582.1:0-5685 GCA_031380785.1 Gemmatimonadaceae bacterium | reverse complement strand
CGACGGACCGCCACGGGCGGCGGCGCCGGCCGGACGAGACAGATAACCGTGAATCATTTTGCCATCGACGGTGCCGTACATCACCATCTCGCCCGTCACGGCGCGGCGTGGGGCAATGCGCGCAGCGGGTGAGGCGGTCGGCAACTCGTGACCATGTTCGTGCTTCATGGCCGCGGCGTAGTCAGGCTGAGTTGATGGTGCGGCCTGTTGCGCTGAAAGCGGCGCAGCAAGTGTCAGAGCGAGCAGAGTGGTGCGGAAAAGGAAGCGCATGGCGGAGGGTAGATGGAAGGAAACGTGACCAGCACTGACGGGGGAGAATGATCTTACACTTCGATCAGCGGTCGATGCATGAGGTGAAATAACCTCGCCGACTGCGGTGTCGTTCCAGCGGGCTTACGCGCCAGCAGCGACAGTTTCGAGAATCTCCCACCGCTCGGCGAGCGCCAACAGTTCGATCTCGAGAGCTGCCAGTCGCGCGGTTGATTGCGCGACCGATACGCCGTCTCGCAGAAACAGCGGATCTGCCAGCTGTGCGTACAACGTCGTCCGCTCCTGTTCGCGCCTGTCGATCACGTCGGGAAGTGTGGCCAGCTCCTGCTGCTCCTTGTAGCTCAGCTTCCGTTTTTTCCCGACCCGTGCCGGCTCGGCCTCCGGCACGGGCTTGACGTTCGGCGGCGCCTGCACGCTGGACGACGACCGCTGCCGCGCCCAATCCGAGTATCCACCGGCGTACTCGGCAACGTGGCCCTTGCCTTCGAAGGCGAGTGTGCTGGCGACGACATTGTCCAGAAACGCTCGATCGTGGCTGACGACCAGCAGCGTGCCGGTGAACTCGAGCAGCAACGCCTCGAGCAGATCGAGCGTCTCGATATCGAGATCGTTGGTTGGCTCGTCGAGCACGAGCACGTTGAAGCTTCGCGTGAACAGTCGCGCCAGCAGCAGCCGGTTGCGCTCACCACCTGACAGCGCACGGACCGGCGTCCGCGCGCGTTCAGGCGGAAACAGAAACTCGTTCAGGTAGCCGTGCACGTGCTTTCGCGCACCGCCGATGCTTACGAAGTCAGCGCCATCGGCGATGGTATCGAACACGCTGCGCTCTTCGTCGAGCTGCTCGCGCATCTGATCGAAATAGGCGACTTCGATATTGGTGCCGAGCCGGATGATCCCCGAGTCAGGCGCGAGCTCGCCGAGCAGCAGGCGCAGCAAAGTGGTCTTCCCGGAGCCGTTCGGACCGATGACCCCGACGCGATCGCCGCGCATGACGATGGCAGAGAAGTGACTGACGATCGCACGCTCGCCGCGGGCGAAACTGACATCCTTCGCCTCGACTACCAGTCGCCCCGACCGTTCCGCTTCCTGCGCCTGCAGCTTCACGGTGCCAACGCGCTCGCGTCGCTGAGTGCGCGTTGCGCGCAGCGCCTCGAGATTGCGCACGCGCCCTTCGTTGCGGGTGCGTCGCGCCTGTATTCCGGTGCGGATCCACACCTCTTCCTGTGCCAGCTTGCGATCGAACTCCGCCCACTCTCGCGCTTCGACGTCGAGCGCCGGTTCCTTGCGCGCGAGATATGTATCATAGTCGCCTCCCCAGTCCAACAGTTTCCCGCGATCGAGTTCCACGATGCGTGTCGCCACGCGGCGCAGAAATGCGCGATCGTGGGTCACGAACACCAGCGTCGTGCCGCGATCAATGAGGTAGTCCTCCATCCACTCGACAGCATCGACGTCGAGGTGGTTGGTCGGTTCGTCAAGCAGCAGAATATCCGGCTGACGCACCAGCGCTCGCGCAAGCAATGTCTGTCGCTTGCGGCCGCCCGACGCATTCGCGAACGGCAGCTCCGGGTCAAGCGACAGATGCTGAAGGACGGTGGACACACGCGACTCGACCTGCCACGCGTCGGCGCTGTCAAGTGCCACATGCAGTCGCTGGAGTTCGCGCAACGCGCGCGCGCTCGGGTCCTGCGCGACCTGTGTGCTGGCGTGGTGATACTGCGTCAGCAGGGCGCCTTCCTCACCGAGGCCGGCTGCAACAACATCGAATATCGTGCCCGAAACATCCTCTGGAATTTCCTGTTCGAGCCGCGTCACACTCAGGCCGGACAGCTGAACGACTGTGCCGCTGTCAGGTGTGAGCGACCCATCGAGCAGCTTGAGCAACGTGCTCTTGCCGGTCCCGTTGCGCCCCAGCAGGCAGACGCGTTCGCCGCGTTCGATGATGAAATCCGCATGCGACAGCAGCGCCGGTCCGCCGAACGCAATACTCACATCCTGCAGGCCGAGCAAAGACATTCATGAATCCCAAAAGGAGAACCGACTGGTTTATTCGCAACAGACCGGCATCCGCACGCTGTTCGGCCTTACTGTCGAAGCGGGAATGGTCGCGACGCCGGCAGGTCATCGGCAAATCGCCAGGGCGCAGGTCCGTCGCGAGTGAGTGGCATGCTGGCGAGGCGCGCGCGCACCATCGACATCGGCATTGGTCCGCCCTGCAGCACCGCATCGTGGAACTCACGCTCGGTCATTTTCTTCGTCGTCACCAGCGCCTTGTACATCGCTCGCATCTGCAGGCCGCCAAGCATGTACGCCGCCTGATAGAGCGGCGAATACTGTCCGGCGAAGCTGCGACGTACTTCGCCTTCGGCGTTGGCGCGCTCGAAATTAACTGTATCGACAAGGAACTGGATCGCCTGATCCGGCGTGATCTTGCCGAGATGAAAGTTGAGCGAAAAGATGATCCGCGCACTGCGGTGCATGCGCCAGAAGAGCGCGCCGATGCGATCCTCCGGCGTCACGTGGAAATCGTGATCGTAGAGAAACATTTCCCAATAGAGTGAATTCCCCTCATTCCAGAATGGCGTCGCGAACAGACGGCGATGCGAGTTGTAGCGCGCCGACATGAAGCCCTGCAGGTGATGGCCGGGATTCAGTTCGTGGAACACGGTCGCGTGCGAGAAGTGCGGATTATTGCCGCGCATGCTCATGCGCTTGTCTTCATCACTCATCTCATCGGTTGGATAGCTGACCAGAATCAGCTCGCCACCGAGAAAGAATGGTGAGACGCGTTGCCGTTCGGGCGACATCATCTCCATGCGCCAGTCTTCCTTGGCCAGCGCCGGGATCGTCACCCAGTCGTGTGCATCGAAAAACTCCTCGGCCTGACGGGCCAGCGTCCGAATGAGCTCCGGCTGCTTCCCGGGCTCGACGTAGCTGTCCTTCACCTTCTCCATTGCCGCCTTCCAGTTGTCACCAAACCCCATCTCACGCGCGGCTTTCCTGATCTCGCTCAGGCTGAACGCGTACTCACGTTCCGCAATCGCGATCAGCTCCTCCGCGCTGTACGGAATCATCTCGTATCGCAGATCGACGGCGAGTCCACTGGCGCCAATCGGATCGCCGATGATCGGGCCGGTGTTTGCACCGCTTTCGTCGGACTGGGCAACGGTGGCGCTGGCGCCTCGCGACGCGACCGCAGTTGACGGGCGTGGAATTCCCACGACGCGCTCGCGGATCGTCGCGGCGTACTTCGTCATCGACTCGTTCAGCTTCTGATATGGATTCGCCATCCACCAGCTGAAGAGCGGATCGTAGCCGGAATGGAAGCGATACCAGGTGCCGAGCGTGCCGCGCATCTGATCGAGGTATTCGGCGGCGCGGTTGGCGACGGTGCGCGACACCTTGGGCGCGGCTGGCTTTCCCTTCGGCGCAGCGCTGTCACCTCGCGCCGTTGGCTCGAGCTTCGTTCGCAAGCTGTCGATCTGTGCGGAGAGCGCAGACGCCTGCTTCGCTGTCGCCTGCGGATTGATCGTTTCGAGATCACGCCGCGCGTCGTGCAGCGCAAGCACAGCGTCTCTGAACGGCAGCAGCGGCAGCGCCTCCGCACGCTTCGCATCGTCCCGATCCGCCAGTTCGAGCTGGTAGCGCAGATAGTTGTCGAGCAGGACGTAGTCGATCGTCCCTTCCTGCGACATTTTGTCGAAATCCAGCGCCTTGAGACGCGTGCGCCACGATGTGTAGAAGCCGCGCATCCGCGCCCGCTGCTCCGGTGAGCCATTCGCATCGTAGCGGCGGCCGATCGACTGCTGGTCAGCGCTGAATCGCTGCACCACGTCGACCATTTCGCTCGCGCGAGCTGCGGTCATTGGCAGCAGCACCGGCACTGACACGAGCGGATCCGAGGAGAACGGCGGCTTCGGCACAGCCTGTGCGCCGGCAATTGTGGCATGCAGCAGCACGACGGCCGCAGCGGAATACCACGCGGTGCGGCGCACCGAACTGGTCGAGCCGATCACATTGCGCTCCACGAACGATTGGAACAGCAGACGCGGCGTCATCGCCGCGAGAACGATACGCGGCGTAGCACCGTCTACATATCGGGCGACAGCATCATGTGCGCCTTCGGCGTGCCGGGATACATCAGCCACGGCCCTTTGCCAGGCGCACTCGCAAGCCCGGTCGTGGCAGTGGTCGCACCCGGCATATAAAGCACGTAGAGCGCCTTCGAGCGCGCTGCGGTTCCTGTCACGGGATCGAAGTCACCCTTCGGCCCTGACAGCGAATACAGCGACGCCGGCGCCGTCGGCATCTTCAACGTTCCGCTGCGCACCTCTGCGAACCGCACCGTGTCCACCTGCGTGCCCTTCGTTCCTGACGCGCGCAACGCGCGACCGCGCGCCATGAACGGCTCCATCGATGTCGCGTAGCAGGCGACATGAAAGCCCTGGCCGGCGGGATCGTTCGCGAGACATTGCATGCCGTTCAGCGCTGGCCGCAGCACTTCGAGCTTGCCAGCCGTGCGATAGCCCATGACACCGGCGCCATCGCGCAGCGACTGCGGCAACGCGAGCACCGCAGCCGCTATCTGTTCGGCCGCTGGTGGCAGAGCCTGTGCGCCGAGCGCGCCGGAACACAAAGTCAGACCGACGGCGATGATTACGATGCGCATTTCAGTGGGTGCGGATGTAGGCCTGCGTTTGGTCATTGAAGCCGGAACAGGTAGCTGAGCTTCACGAAGAAGACATCGCGATTCGGCTGAAGACTCTGCGTCCCGCCCGGGCGATCAGCGCGCGAGGTGTTGCCGTAGCCGAGATAAATGACCGTACCCGGTGTGGGAAGGTAGGAAAACAGAAAGTCGAGCCGTCCGCGCGATCGATCGAAGGCCACCGCGCGCGCCAGTGTGCCGTCAGAGTTCCTGAAGTACACCGGCGCCTCGGTGCGGCTGTCGTCACGCAGCGAGTCCTGCTTGATCTTCACCACCTCGCCAATCACACGCACGAAGATCTGCCGCGTGACCTGATACTCGACGCGCAACCGTGGCACGGTGCGCGTCTGCACACGCGTGCCGTCGGTTTCGCGATTGTACTGCTCGTATGCGTACGTCCCGCCAACGCGCAGCTGATCGGTCGGTCGGATATTGAGCGACGCGTTCACGATCCCGATCCCGGCGCCACTCCACTCGGGGAAATTTTCGTCATGGCCCCAGAGTGCGAACGCCGTGAACGAGAATTTCTGGAATTCCGGAGAGCCGAGCGACGCCACCCAGTCGACATTCTTGATGTGCGGCGTGCCGACGTAATTGGCGGTGTCGAGTCGGGCGCCATTCTGCCGCACCGTGACGTAGTTCGAATAGAGGTCGCGGTCGTAGCCGAAGTCTTCCAGCAACACTTGCGCGCCGACGCTCCAGCCACCGCG
>JANMWU010000560.1:0-6098 GCA_031380785.1 Gemmatimonadaceae bacterium | reverse complement strand
CCGCGTGACTCGGGCGGTGGCGAAGGCGGTGGTGATCGCGGCGATCGTGGTGGATCCCGCGGCGCGCCGCGCCGTAGGTAATGATCGCCCTCGCGACGCCGCCTGAGACAGGCGTCTCGCGCACGGTGCTGCCGAATGGCCTGACCGTACTTTCGGAATTCGTTCCGGGAGTGCGGTCAGTCGCCATCGGGGCTTGGGTGCGCTCGGGTTCCATGCACGAGCGCGCCGATCAGATGGGCATTGCGCATCTGGTCGAACACATGGTGTTCAAGGGCACGGCGAAATACAGCGCGAAGGCGCTGGCGTTGTCGCTCGAGGTGCTCGGCGGTTCGCTGGACGCGTATACGACGCGCGAGCACACGTCATATCAGGCACGCGTGCTTGATGAGCATCTGCCTGAAGCGGCCGACGTGATTTTCGAACTCTGCTTCAAGCCGTTGCTGCGCGATGACGACCTGCGTCTTGAACGCAAAGTCATCCTCGAAGAGATCGCGATGGTGGACGATACGCCGGATGATGTGATCTTCGAGCTGCACGCCGATCGCATGTATCCCGGCCATGCATACAGCCACGCCATACTCGGCACACCGGCAACGGTGAAACGGATGCAGGTGAGCGATCTGCGCGTGTGGCATGAGCGCGCATATCATCCGCCGCAGATCGTGCTGTCCGCAGCGGGCAATGTGACGCACGAGCATCTGCTCGATGTGCTGGAGCAGACTGGCTGGGCGACGCGAGACCGTGGCGTCAGCGAACTGCTTGCTGCGCCCGCCGCGCCGAGTCTCATCACGCGCGGTTACGCGCACGTGAAGCGTAAGGACATCGCGCAGACGCATCTTGTCCTCGCCTGCGATGCGCCGAAGCATTCGGCACCGGAACGGAACGCGATTGCCGTGGCCTCCGCGCTGCTCGGCGGCGGCATGAGCTCACGGCTGTTCCAGACTGTCCGCGAAGAGCTTGGACTGGCGTACAGCGTGTACTCGTTCTACAACACCTTTCACGACAACGGCCAGCACGGCGTGTATCTCGCGACTGCGCCGGAGCAGGCGCGCGAGGCGTACGCTGTCGTGTGCAACGAAATGGCGGCGGTGGCCGGCGGTGCGATGTCGGACGACGAGATTGCCACCGGAATCAGTCAGCTCAAGGGCCAGTTGGTGTTGTCGCTGGAAGGGGTCTCGTCGCGGCTGTATCGCGCGGCGGAAGTCGCTTTGTACGACGAGCCGTATCGTCCTGTCGACGCGTTGCTGGCGGAGCTCGATGCAGTCACGCCGGCGCAGGTGCGTGGCGCCTGCGCAGCGTGCCTCGATCCTTCGCAGTGCAGCGTGCTCAGTCTGGGGCCAGTCGCAGCCGCATAGGGTCGCGCCGCCTCGTTCCTGTTTCCTGTCATCCCGCGAGCTATGAATATCGGCGTTCCCAAAGAGATCAAGACGAACGAGAACCGCGTCGCGCTGGTCCCGGCCGGTGCAGAAGCGCTGGTTGCCGCCGGACACACTGTTCACATCGAGACTGGCGCCGGACTTGGCAGCGGATTCAGCGATGCGGACTACTCTGATGTGGGCGCGACGATCATGCCCGATGCGGCATCCACATGGGCCAGCGCTGAATTGCTGCTGAAAGTGAAGGAGCCGATCGAGTCGGAATGGCCGTACCTGCGGAAGGATCTGACGCTGTTCACGTATCTCCATTTCGCCGCCGACGAGAAGCTGACGCGGGCGCATCTGGCGAGTGGCGCAACCTGCATCGCGTATGAAACGGTTGAACTCCCGTCGCGCGAGCTGCCCCTTCTGACGCCGATGTCCGAAGTGGCAGGTCGGATGGCGGTGCAGGAAGGCGCGAAGTATCTGGAGAAGCTGTACGGCGGGCGCGGTGTGCTGCTCGGCGGCGTGCCTGGCGTTCCGGCAGCGAAAGTCGTGATTCTCGGTGGCGGCGTGGTTGGCACGAATGCCGCCAAAATCGCTGCGGGCATGGGCGCTTCAGTAACTATCCTCGATCTCTCGCTCGAGCGCCTCCGGTACCTGAGCGATGTCATGCCGGCAAACGTCGCGCTGATCCATTCGAACCGACACAACATTCTCGATCAGATCTCCACCGCGGACCTGGTGATCGGCGGTGTGCTCATTCCCGGAGCGAAAGCGCCGAAGTTGATTCGTCGCGAGGACCTGAAACGGATGCGTCCCGGTTCGGTGATCGTTGACGTCGCGGTGGATCAGGGCGGCTGTGTCGAGACGATCCACGCCACCACGCACGAGAATCCGGTGTATACGGTCGACGGCGTGATCCACTACGCCGTGGCGAACATGCCGGGCGGCGTGCCGCGGACGTCGACGCTGGCGCTCACCAACGCCACCTTCCCGTATGTCATGCTCCTGGCCACTCACGGCTGGAGGAAGGCGCTGTCGGCGAACGCTGCGCTGCTCAAGGGGTTGAACATGACGGCCGGCCAGACGACCTACCGGGCGGTCGCCGACTCATTCGGTTTGCCGTTCAGCGAGCCCGCGCAGTTCGTGTCCTGAGCTTCGGCGGCGTCGGGCCGATACCCGGAGGCGGCGGTCCCGCAGTTGCGGCATCGCCGCTGCGTCGTTTGCAGAGGCGAGGCCGCGAGTGAACCACTGCCTGCCGGGCTCCCTTCACCGGGTGTGGGCGGCCATGTATGTTGTTGTACGACAAGCCGTTGGTCTCATCCACGTCGCCTGTTTCCGGCCCGCCGCACGGGCCCCTTCCGCACCAATAGATGCCGTTCCGCTGGCCATTCAAGCCGGGCTCGTTATTCCCGGCCAACGCGATCGCCGTCGATCTCGGGACCGCAAACACCCTCATCTATGTGAAGGGCGAGGGCATCGTACTGAATGAGCCTTCGGTGGTGGCCATCGATCGGGACACCAAGAAAATCAAAGGTGTCGGCCTCGAGGCGAAGCGCATGCTCGGCCGGACGCCGGACGGAGTCATCGCCGTGCGACCGCTCAAGGACGGCGTGATCGCCGACTTTGATGTCACAGAAAAGATGCTGCGTTACTTCCTGACGCTCATCATCGAGAACCATGTGTTCAAGGTGAAGCCGCGGGTGATCGTGTGTGTGCCGAGCGGAATCACGGAAGTGGAGAAGCGCGCCGTGCGCGACAGCGCGCTGGGCGCCGGGGCGAAAGAAGTGTTCATGGTGGCCGAACCGATGGCCGCCGCGATCGGCGTTGGATTGCCGGTGGAGACACCGACCGGCAACATGGTGATCGACATTGGTGGCGGAACGACCGAAATCGCGGTGATCGCGCTGAGCGGCATCGTGAGCGACACGTCGATTCGCACCGGTGGCGACGAACTCGACACGTCGATCGTGCAGTTCATGCGCAAGAACTACAATCTGCTGATCGGTGAGCCGACGGCAGAGCAGATCAAGATACAAATCGGCAGTGCGTATCCGGTCGGCGAAGAGCGCGACATGGAAGTGAAGGGACGCGACCTGGTGAGCGGAATTCCGAAGACGGTGCGCGTGCACTCGTCGGAAATCCGCGAAGCGATTCAGGAACCGATCCAGCAGATCGTCGACGCGGTGCGACGCGCACTCGAGATCACGCCGCCGGAACTGGCGAGCGACATCGTCGATCGCGGTATCGTGATGACGGGTGGTGGTGCATTGATTCGTGGGCTGGACCTGCTGCTCAGTCAGGAAACGAATCTGCCGATTCATGTTGACGAAGATCCGCTGACCTGCGTTGTGCGCGGCTGCGGGCGCATCATCGACGACGAGGAGAAGTACCGTTCCGTCATCAGCTCGTGTGGTAAGTATGGCACGCACGTCTCGCACGGGAACGCGCACGGACCTCGCGCTGCTCGGCGTGGCGCTCGCGCTCGCATGTGCAGCACTGATTCTCCCCACAGCCGTGCGCGGAAAAGTGCAAGGCTCGCTGCGGTCAAGTGTTGCCGCGCCGCTGGTGGCGGCACAGGCGTGGGCGGAACGCGGGCGACAGGCAATCGGCGATCACGGCCGACTGGTCATGAAGGTTGACAGCCTGGCTCTTGGCTCGCAGTCGTCGGCGCCGTTGCGCGCCGAGAATGAACGGCTGCGTGCGCTGCTGGGACTTGGTCAGCGATTGCAGTGGGGCTTCGTGGCGACGGAAGTGGTGCAGTCGCCGCGCAGCGGCGATGAGCACACCGTGCTGCTGGCCGCCGGCAGCGCGGCCGGCGTGCGACCGTTCTCGCCGCTGGTGGTGCCGGAAGGACTGATCGGGATGGTGACGACGGTTGATGCAAGTTCGAGCACAGCGATTCTCTGGACGCATCCCGACTTTCGTGCCAGCGCTACGACGCCGGACGGCGTGGCGTTCGGCATCGTTGCGGCGCATCTTGGCAGCGGCGCCGACCGGTTCCTGCTGGAAATGCGCGGCGTGCCATTTCGCAGCGAGCTGAAGCCGGGCACCTTGATAGTGAGCTCCGGACTTGGCAACGTTTTTCCGCGCGGCATTCCGATTGGTGTCGTATTGCGCGAAACGAAGACTGTGGAAGGCTGGGCGCGCACTTACCTCATTCGCCCAATCGTCTCTCCCGATGCGGCGAGTGCGGCGATGGTGTTACTGCCGCCGCGCGCGGCGGCGGGTGTGACGGGAGCGTGGAGCAGCGCCGCAGCGTCGGAGGGTTCGCAGAAAGGCATCGCGGCGGCCGGTGATTCGGTGATTGCTGACTCAGTCCGTCATATCGAAGCACAGCTGGCGAAGCTGGCGCGGCTCGACTCATTGCGCCGCGCTGCGATCTACCGCGGTGACAGCATCGTGCGCCTCGAAGCGGATTCACTGGGGCGCGGCACAGCTGCTGCGACGGGCGCAACGCCCGCGTCCGCTGCGCCGAGTGGCGCCGTGCCAGCCGCCACGACCCCGCCCGCAGCTACGCCACAAGTCTCGGCACCTGTTGCAGCGAAGCCCGCGCCGCCTGTCGCCAGCGCGACTCCGTCCGTGAAGCCAGCGACAATTCGCCGGCCTGCGATCGCCGTCGCAAAGCAGGGCGCAACCGCTGATTCGGCACAGGGCAAAAATCGCAGCGGTGCTATCCGCACCGGGCCGCGTGTTGATCGGAAATCGAAGGCTCGCAGCGACACCTCACGGACGCCGGAAAATCCGTTCCGGTTACCGCCCGAGGGAGGGCGTGCGTGAGCGGCTTGTACGACTGGATTCGCCTGATCGTAGCAGTTGCTGTGCTCGTGCTGGCGCATTTCGTATTGCGTCCGTTGCTCGGTGACCGGATCGAAATCGACTTTCTCGTGCTCGCGTTGTTGTTGTTGTCCATCCGCGTGCGGCCCGGTGTGGGAGCATTGCTCGGATTGCTGATGGGTACCGCGTCAGACGCGGCGGCGCCGGCCGGTTTCGGAAGTGCGATGCTGGCGCTGACCCTCGTTGGCTACATCACGAGTTGGTTGAAGGCAGCGTTCTTCGCCGAGAATGCGGTGCTGGACGGGATCGTGATTTTCGCCAGCGTGTGGGGAGTGATTCTGATGCGGTTGTTATTGTCGGGTCGTGCGTCCGAGACCGGGTTTGCGGTGTCGGCACTCGTATGGGCGCCACTGTCAGCCGCGACCACGGCGCTGGTTGGTGCGCTGATGTTCGCGGTGTTGCGACCGTTGCTCAAGCCGGCTGCCGCGTGAGCTATCATCCGAACGATGTGTCCCGCCGGGCGACGGTGGCGCGCGTGCTGCTCGCTGCCGGATTTCTCGCTCTGACGTCGGCGTTTTTTCGTGCGCAGGTGGTGCGCAACAAGGAGTATCTGGCGCAGGCGGAGCAGAATCGATTCCGCGAAGTTCCGCTGGCGGCACCGCGCGGCATCATCCTCGATCGGAATCGTCGCGTCATCGCCGAGAATCTGCCGGGATATGCCGTGTCGTTGCTCAGTCCGAGCGCCGACTCGCTGCGCGCTGCAATGCGTCGTCTGTCAAACATCATTCCGATCACGGACGATCAGGTCGAAGCGGCAGTGCGTCGCTGGCGCCGTAATCCGACGCGACCGGCGGTGATTCTTCCCGACGCACCGTTCGACGTGGTGGCTGTGCTGGAAGAGCGGCGGGTTGAGAATCCAAGCCTGATCATTCAGAGCACGCCCAAGCGCTACTATCCCGATGG
>JANMWU010000534.1:0-2087 GCA_031380785.1 Gemmatimonadaceae bacterium | reverse complement strand
GGCCTGTTGCTGACGTTCGGCGAAGGCGCGGTCGGCGGCGGAGGCGTAGCGTGACACACCGCCGCCGGCGAGGGCGCGCTGAGCCTGCGCGGCGCTGGCGCCGAATGTTGTCGCGGCGGCGGTGACCAGCGAGTAGAATATAAACTGACGGCGACCGATGCCAGTCGCTTCTTCGTCGTGCTCGGCGGCGAGGAGATCGTGGTGCAGCTGGTCGAGCAGTTCGTTGGGCGTAGGCAAGGCGATCTCGGTGGGCAGGTTGGCGCGATGGGTGGTGACGGGCAGAATCGCCGGTTGGGCCCGCCAGCGCCAGCGGTGCGTCTCAGACTCTGTTGGAGGCGCATCACTCGATCAAGGGGTCGATCAAGGGGTCAGAGTCCTTGAACGATCACAGGGTCAGAGTCCTTGTACGAGGCACTCGAACGATGCGTCGCATCGTCGCGCTTGCCAGGTGCGCGCCTGCTGCGCACGCCGGTTTCGCCACAGATGAGTGGAATATCAACAGCGGCGATGCCGTCTCTGGACACTAACGCGTCGTTCGCCGATGGTTCATCGTGCGAATGTTCGTCAGCGCCCGCGTACGTGACGTTGCGTCGTGCGGCACCACGCTTCTCCGAAACTCAGGCCTTCATCATGATGCGAATTCCTGCACGCGCGCTCGCACTCTTTGCAGTCGTCACGACAATGCTCACCGCGTGCGGGAGCTCCAGCACTGACACGACGTCACCGCCGCAGACCGTGCGCACGCTCGGCAGTATCAGCGTGACCGCGCCGGCCCTGAGTGTCGCTGCGGGCGAATTATCGACGATCAGCACCAACGCGTTCGATACCAGCAACGCAGCGCTGGCCGGCGTGACCTTCTCCTACGTGTCGAGTAATCCCGGCGTCGCCGAAGTGTCGGCCGATGGATCGGTGCTGGCGCTGAGCGCCGGAACTTCGACGGTGACTGTGACTGGCACGCTCAGCGGCGTGACGAAAACAGCGACGGCGGTGGTGACTGTGTCCGGCACATTGCCGACGAGCGCGAGCGTTGTTGGTGGCGCGTCGGGGTTCACGTTCGCGCCGCCGACGGTTGTGATCAAGACCGGTGGGTCAGTGGCGTGGACATGGGGAGCGACGGCGCATAACGTGACGTTTGACGCCGTGGCTGGTGTGCCGGCTTCGATCGGTACCGGTGGCAATGTGAGTGCGACACGTACGTTCAATTCGGCGGGGAACTTCGCATATCAGTGCACGATTCACGCTGGGATGACGGGGAAAGTGGTGGTGCGGTAGTGATTTGCGCCCGGCCGCTTCACTGGGGCCGCTTCGGCACGATCCACCGACCGTTGAGCATGACGCGATCAACCTGCCGCATCCGCGTAATGTCAGCCAAGGGATCGCCGCGCACCAACACCTTGTCAGCAAGCTTCCCGGCGGCAATCGTGCCCATGCGATCAGTCACGCGGAAGAACGCTGCGTTCTCGCGGGTTGCCGCAACGATCGCCTGCATGGGCGTCAGACCGCTGGCCACGAGCAGTTCCATTTCCCCCTGAATCGCCCGCCTGCTTCTCGAACACGGCCAGCGTGGGCGAGATGAAAGTGCCTCGGCGCACGATGAGTTGAAGCAACGGCACGACGCGAGGCGACGACAGGTCGATCGCGTTCCAGACTGCATAGCGACCATCGCGTCGCGCACTATTGTCGGCCATGACGGATTGCCGGTACCGTTCTGCATCACGCGGCGGGAGCAGAGTCGTGCCGAATGACGTAATGTGTTCAACGCCATCAACGCCGATGCGGATCGCAGTTGCGGCGTCGACAAGTTCCAGATGCGTGGTTACGGGAACAGCCGCGGAACATCGTTCGTCGGGCGCCTGACGTTCACATAGGCCTCGATCCACGCGCCCGGATCACGAACCGACGTCACGCCGTGCGACAGGTAGAGCGCAGGCAACGAGTCGTCGCCATCGAGATGAAAGTGCGCATCGATCAATCCAGGCAGCAGTGTGCGCCCGACACCGTCGACGATCGCGGCGTCGGGCGGCACAGGAGTCGTCGCGCGCGATCCCACTGCCACAATCCGGCTGCCGCGGACAAGTACGATTGCA
>JANMWU010000503.1:0-4401 GCA_031380785.1 Gemmatimonadaceae bacterium | reverse complement strand
CGACAGACTGCGACCTGCATTTCGTCGGTGATCGTTATCGGCTCAGCCGTCATCACGTCACTGACCAGCGTGGTGGCGGGATCGCGACTGGCGGCCACCACGCGACGCATGATGTCGCGTTCGGTGAAGATGCCGACGAGTGTCGCGCCGGTCATCACCACCACGCCGCCGATTCCCTTGTCATTCATCACGTGCGCGGCAGCGAGCACAGTGTCGCCAGGCGACACGGAAATGACGACCGTTCCCTTTCTCGCGAGCAGATCTTTCACGGTGGACATGCGACAGGCCTCGTGAGCGATTGACACCGGAGCTTATCCCCGGGTAGCGGGGACCGCCAGCGGATGGCGGGAAGGAGCCAGCGAGGTGCCAGACGGACAGCGTGTCTGCGCATGCCCCGCCGGGAGAACCCGGGGCGCCCGCTACGGCAGCAACCCGTACACCACCACCTGATTCGCGAACGTCGGCAAGTACACACGTCCGTTGGCAATCGTCGGTGATGCGAACTTGGCGTACGCGCCGGCGTTGTCACGCAGAGCATTGCGCTGGTTGCTCCAGAGTTCCTTCGTCACGTCGTTCGCATCGAACGCCCGCAGCACGCCGGGACTGACATCGTGCTCGGCGTCGCCGGTGGCGGCGTACGACGCCCACACGATCCCCGTTCCATCCTTGTCCCCGTTGGACGACACGGACAGCACCGCACCGCTGTGACCGGTGGGGCCACTGACCAGCGCACTGGTGGCGCGGGTCATGTCGAGCGTGTTCGTCCCGCGATCGAAGGGTATCGCACGCAATGGTTCATTCTCCGGCCACAGATAAACGAATTCCTGGGCACTCCCGTGGAAGTACGCCGGCTGGGCGTGCATCTCGGATGTCGCGCTGAGACGCACGGATTGCTGCACCTGATTTGTGGCCGGCGAGTATCCCCCCATGGCCTCCGTTGACAACAGATACAGGAACCCCGCCTTGTCGCCGGTCAGGAAATAGCGGGAGTTCGGGATGAGCATCGCACCCAGGCCCCCATAGTCCAGATCCTCGTCGTTCATGTGCTGAAAGTCGAACGGCGTGAAGTAGCTCACCACGCGCAGTGTCGAACCTGACACCGCCAGTTTGAGTGCGCTTTCCGCCCGATTGGTGACGTTCGTCGGGTCGCCCGGGACGCCGACCGTGCCGTTCCCCGACACGTTGTAGAGGAACCCCTGGTCATCGGCGGCCATGCCCATGCCGCTCGCCCACACGCCGCCGGCGAAGCCGTCCGGCGTGTCATTGTACACCACCTGCCGCTGCAGCGTCGCACCGTTGTATCCAAGTATCCAACCGTGATACGGTCCCCAGTCGCAGTGCGACGCGAACGACACATACACGACACCGTTCACCAGAGTCAGCGCCTGACGCTGGTTCTGTTTCTGTGGATCGAACGTCAGGACGTTGTTGACGCTTCCTTCGCCGTGGCCGGCGTACGTGGCACGGATGTCCACCGGACTCCCGGCCACCTCGAAGCCGGTGAGGATGTTCACGGCGTGGAGGTGTTGCACGAACGTACCGTTCGACGTGCTGCGCGCCACGAAGTACATCGTTGACGTCGCGCTGTCGATCACCGGCGTTCCGACGATGCCTATGTTTCCGGAGAAGTCGCGGTACGCCCCGTCGCACGCGCCCGTCATGTCCCGGTTGCTCGGTGGCCGCATGCCTGGCGCGGTGTAGTTTCGTTTCCAGAACAGCGTGCCGTTGTCGCCATCGAAGGCGTAGATCGAATTGTTGACCGTCGCGACGAAGACGGCGTTGCGCACACTGCCGTCAATCGCCAGATGCCCCGCGACGAGCGGTTGCGCGTAGATCTGGTCATCGACAGTCAGCGAGAACACCTTGCCGAAGTGCTGGGCATCGACGTTGGTCGTGGTCAGAGCTGTCTCACTGGCATTCCAGCCAGAGCGCGTGTTCTCGTTGTGCTGCGTCAGCACCGAAACCGACTGCGGGTTGAGTAGCGTTGTTGTCGTGGTGGTGTTCCCGGAGGGCAACTTGTCTTTGCACGCTGCAATAACAAGCAGGGCAAGCAGGAGTGGCAGACTGCGGATGCGGATGCGCATGCGGGGCATGAAGGGCCGGAATCGGGACAATGAAAAGCGCGCCAGCGCCACTCTGTCGTGCAGACGTATCGTAAACGCTCTCGCGCGCGTCGGCGCTGCCGGCGGTCGATCTTGCGCGACAGTGAGCGTCAGGTTGCCGCCAGCTGCCCCAAGTGCTTCAGCACCGCGCGTGTATGCTGCCCGGCGGCGCATTGGGTGCGAGCTCGATCCCTGAGTACACGAATCGAAGGCGCCCCGTCCACTGAGGCGTCGAGCAAAACGCCCATGCCATCCTGCATGACGTCGTAGAGCGAGACGTCGGTGTCGCCGTGGCTGATCACCCTGTCGCCAATCAGCCGTCCAACCTCGTCGCGATCCGAACCGAGGTCGTAGCGCGAGGAAAGGCCGCTCATCATCTCGCTGATAAATCGATTGACGTCATCGAGCTGCATCAGGTTCGCGATGATGTCGCGCATCGCAACCGATTGTGGATCGGGCCGCATGATGGCTGCCTGAGCCAAGGTGTTCTCCAGCACGGCTTTGGCGACTGGACGTCGTTCGGTGCTGTAGGTGTCGAGCAGGCTTTCGGGCATTTCGCCACGAATGACGGAGGCGAGCTTCCAGCCAAGGTTTGCGGCGTCCACAAGGCCCAGGCTCATGCCCTGACCACCAAACGGAGAATGGATGTGCGCGGCATCTCCGGCGAGCAGCACTCTGCCCTGACGGTACGTATCAACGAGCCGCGTGTTGGCAGTCCATCGGCCGCCGCTTTCAAGGGCTTTTACGCGTACGTCTGCGCCGCTGATGCGACGAAGCACGCCTTCGATCTCTTCACGTGTGACCGGCGCGTCACGATTTTCAGGCGGACCAATGAAGTCCAGCATGAACAAACGACCGGGGAAGATCCCGTACGCGAACACGCCGCCGGAGGTGCGATGCCGACCAATGGGCAGCAGGTGTTCAGGATCGTCAATCTCGACGACGCCCTCGGCGCTCTGCCGGAAGCCCGTGACGCCACACCCGCGGCGCACCTCGATTCCGAGTGCGCGCGAGCGATCGGCCAGCATCGCTTCGATGGCATGCTGCTCCGCTGGACGCCCTTTGACCGTCGCCCGCGGAAGCGCCTTGCCACGCGACAGGGCATATCTGATGTCGCGACGCGCTTCGCGACGTGGACGGTCGCGTTCCTCGACGGTCACCGCACGTTTCGGCAGAGTCGAGATATGGCCGCGGCGGACACGGCGTTTCTCTTGATTGTCGATCGGGGAACGATTGCAGTGAAGGCGGCAGTGGCGGGGACGCCTTACGGGTAGTCGCGAAGGCCACGCGGCGTGAGAAAATCATCCGTGTCCGCCGCGGCTGACGTCCCTCTCCTGGTCAAACTCACGCGTCACGCCGACGGCACCGCCGACTTGGTCACCACGTATATCAGGACACCTGCGACGCAGTTCAGACGGGCTACGCGTTGATCAGCACCGGCAACGCTGCTCGTCCGGCCACCCGACGCCCCGCCTCGATAAATCCGCCGCCGAGAACCCGGTCGCCGTCGTACAGCACCATCGACTGGCCGGGAGTGATGGCGCTCAGCGGTGCGTCCAGCGCGAGTTCGATCTCGTCGCCATCGATGCGCACGATCTCGGACGGCACAGGAGTCGCGCGATGCCGGTGCTGCACCCAGACGCGATCGCCCACTGCGCGCGGCGTGTCACACATCCAGCGCACGCCACGCGCGATGAGGCCGCGACCCAGCAGAGCTTCGCGCGGACCCAGTACGACGCTACGGGAGTCCGGGTTGATCGCAATCACGAACATCGGCGCTTCGAAGCCGCCCGGCACACCACGGCGCTGCCCGATGGTGAACTGCGCGAAACCGGCGTGCTCACCGACCGGTGTTCCATCCTCGAGCACGAACGGCCCGCGCTGCAAGGCAGGCGCACCACTCCCAAGTTCGCGACGGATGATCTTCATGTGATCACCGTCCGGCACGAAACAGATATCCTGACTCTCCACCTTCTCCGCGATCACTTCAAGGCCCAGCCGGTGAGCCATTGCGCGTGTCTCGGCCTTCGTCTGATGGCCCACCGGCAGCAGCAGCCGGCGCACCACCGCATGCTCAATGCCCCAGAGGAAGTACGTCTGATCCTTTGACGGGTCGAGACCACGGCGCAGTTCGCCGTCAATGGCGCGCGCGTAGTGGCCGGTGGCGATGAAATCACAGTCGAGGGCGTCAGCCTTGCGCACCAGGTCGCGGAACTTGGTGAAAGTGTTGCAGCGCACACAAGGAATCGGCGTGCGTCCACGACTGTATTCGTCCACGAAATCCTGCACGACATCGCGG
>JANMWU010000496.1:0-3794 GCA_031380785.1 Gemmatimonadaceae bacterium | reverse complement strand
GTGGACATGGCGCGGATGAGCGCGAACGCGCCAAAGCACAGCGGCGCGAGTGGCGCTTCGGCGCCGCCGCCGATCATCACATCGGCATAACCGTCTCGCACCTGCCGGAACGCTTCACCAATCGCGATTGCGCCGGACGCGCAACTCATCGCGTTGGTGGAGTTGGGTCCCTGCACTCCCGTCTCGATTGCGATGTTGCAACTCGACGCGCCGCCGAACACGGCCAGCGCGAGGGTCGCATCCACTGCCCGCAATCCGCCGGTGAGAAATCGCCCGAGCTGTTCCTCGGCATATCCGACTCCGGCCAGCGCGGTGCCCATCATGACACCGATCTTTTCGCGCGATTCCTTCGCCATGTCGATCCGTGAATCAGCGAGCGCCATGTTGGCCGCAATGACGCTCAGCTGACCAAACCGATCGAGGCGCTTCACGCGTTTCGCATCGAGATGATCCTCGGCCGTGAAGTCGTTGATCTGCGCGGCGATGTGGGTGCGAAACGGGCTGGGGTCAAAGCGCGTGATCATGCCAACCGCGGATTGTGCGGCGCGCAGCGATGCACGCACGGCGGCGAGGCCGGTGCCAATGGGTGTGACAGCGCCGAGGCCTGTGACGACGACGCGTCGCGGTGAAATCATCAGTCGGTGAACGAGGGGAAAGTGCATGACTTCATCGCTGCCGCTCGGCTGCCGCAGCCAGCCCGGCCAGCGTGCGCGACGCGATGCCGTGAATGAACACGGGTCCGATCACCGCCATCGCCGCGACGCGACCGATCAGCGGCCACCAGGGGCCGTCCCATGCATGCACGATACGCACATGTGTGACGTTCGGATCCTCGCGGCGCAGGAATTGCCACTCCACTTCCATGCCGGAAGTGATGCCTTGCACATGACGAAATCGAACGTTCGGGGCGCTTTCATCGACCGACATTTCCGACAGCCACCAGGTGCGCCAGTTGAGCGGGCCGAAGGGACGGTTGGCGCTCATCTCCACCAGTCCGCCGCCGTCACGGCCACGGTTGCGGAACTTCACGAAGTTGTAGTGCGCCAGATGCGCGGGCCATTGCAGCACATTCTTCGCCAGGTCAAAGATCACATCGCGCCGCGCGCGGACGGTCTGCTCGTCAACGACAATCATGTGTCGCTGCAGCGGCATTGGGCCGAGACGGTACGGTGAACGGATTCGATCGACGGGCGGAGTGGTCATGTATTCGGCGAGGAAGGGCGTTGGTAACGGGCGGACTCGCGCATCAAGCCGCGTGACCAGGACGCCAGTCGGCTGTGAGACGCCAGCCCGGATGTATCTGGACTGTGGCCGGCTGACCGGTGGCATGCTGCACAACACTGCGGAGTTCGTCGGGCGCGAAGCCGCGCAGCACGCTGACAACTCCGTCGTGACGGCTGACGGGATGAAACCCGAGCGGAAAGCTCGCGACCCAGAGTCCGGCTGCGGCAATCCAGCTGCGTCGCAGATCGCTGATCAGCACCGCGTGCCGGGCGACGCGGTTGAGTTCAGCCACGGCCGGCAGCAGTGCATCCGGCGGAAAGTGATGCAGGAGCTGCGCCGCAATCACGAGATCCGCACTGGCCGTTGACAGTGGAAGCGCAAAGATGGAGCCGCACACGAAGAAACTGCCGCGCTGCCGCACGACCGGCGCCAGCGCGATTGCGGTATCGATGGCAACCGGTCGCGGCCGTCGGCCGGTCGCCCGCAGCGCATCGCAGACGGCGTCGAGCACATCGCCGCTGCCCGCACCGACGTCCACCACCAGCGGTGACTCGGGAAGGCGCGAGGCGAGTGCATTCACTCGCGATACCACGGCGCGCGTGCCACCGAAGAGTGCATTGGCGCGCGCAATATCCATATGTGAGCGGGCGACGAGTTCCGGCGAGACATCGTTGCCGTCGAGCACCTCGTAGCCCATGCGGCGTGCCGGAGTGAGAACGCTCACCGCGCCCTTCGTCAGCGCGTCAGCGACGCATAGCCGCCGCGGTAATAGAGCAGCGGTTGCAGATCGCGCGCGGCGCCCGATTCGACGGCGCCGATCAGAATCGTGTGATCGCCCAGTGGAATGCGGGACACCACGCTGCACTCAACCGCCGCGAGCGTGTCATCGAGCAGCGCCACGCCATTGTTGCCGCGCGTGAATCCCACACCGTCGAAACGATCGTTCTCCTTGCTCGAGAACCGGCGCGACAGCGCTTCCTGCGCCGACGACAGAATGTTCACGGCCAGACGGTCGGCGGCTTCAAACGTCGGCCAGAGCGACGCCGTGTGGTCGATGCACACCAGCACCAGCGGAGGATCGAGTGAGAGCGAGGAAAACGCACTGACGGTCATGCCCTGATCGCGGCCATTGCTGTCGATCGTCGTGATGATCGTGACGCCTGTCGCGAACCGGCCGAGTACCGCGCGAAAGAGATCCTTGTCGATTGGCATTGGTTCAGGCGGCTTTGCGTGGCGAAGCACGCCAGCGCCGCGGGTCGAGGAAGTGCATCAGAAAGGATGGTGCGAGCACCGCGGCGGCCGGCACGAAATCACCGGTAACACCCACCAGCAGGTCGGCCAGATCGGGGCGCGCACCAAGCACACGAGCGGCGTGATTCATCAGCAGCGGCGAACTGACCGCGGCGCCGATGGCGCGCTCAACCAGCCATTTGTTGCGGAACTCGCTTACGCGCGCCGCATCATACGCCCTGAGCGCATCGTGCGCGCGACGCGGTGCAGGTTCACGGATCGCGTCACGCGCAAACTCGCCAAGCAGTTCGCCGCCGCGCAACGCCGCGTAGATCCCTTCGCCAGTGAACGGATCGAAGAAGTCAGCGGCGTCACCCACCAGCGCGGCACCCGGCGCACAGCCGCGGCGCGCATGTGATGCGAATGGACCAGTGGCGCGCACCGCGCTCACGCGCGTGGCACCGGCGAAACGCGGCGCCAGTTGCGGATGCCGATCGAGCCATCGCGTCATGAAGCCGGCGGCGTCACCGCGAGCGTCTTTCGCCAGCGCCTTCGGTACGATGAGGGCCACGTTCGTTTCGCCATGACCAACGTCAGCCAGTCCCACGTACCCGTCGCGCTCGACGTGCATTTCACCGTACGCACCAATGCCGTGCACACCCCGGTAATGGGCGACGAATGCCACGCGGCGCGGCCACGGTGCGCGCGCCGTGAGGTTCAGCTGTCGCGCAACGCTGCTGCGCAGACCGTCGGCGCCAATCACCAGCGGAGCGCGGATCTCGTGGATCTCGCCACCAACCTTGAGCCGCGCACCGACAACTGTGTCGCCAACCGTGATCAACGAATCGAGCGCCGTGCCTTCGCGAATCGATGCGCCGGCTGTACCCGCGGCCTGCAACAGAATCGGATCGAGGTGTCGACGACGCAACGCGAGCCCGCGATCACGGAATCCCGAAAAGCCGTGTTTCGCGGCGAATTCTCCGTGAATGATGCCGCCGTCGGGACTGCGCACGCGCATGCCGTTGAGCTGCGCAGCGCCAGCCAGTTCGACCGCATTGAGCACACCCATCGCACTGAGAATTCGTGACGCCTGCGGGCTGAGATATTCGGCGCACGGTTTGTCGCGCGGAAAGATCGCCTTGTCGGCGAGTACCACATCGATGCCCTGCGACGCCAGCGCCCACGCCGTCGCGGCGCCAGCCGGACCGCCGCCGATGACGAGTGCCTGCGTCGATTCACGGAGGCTTTTCATGTGCGGCTCATCGACGACAACAGCGCGCGCACACCGAACGCCGTTCCCGACCCGATCACGGTGGCGGCGAGATTCACGCCGTCGTTGT
>JANMWU010000491.1:0-3009 GCA_031380785.1 Gemmatimonadaceae bacterium | reverse complement strand
TTTTTCTGATCGATTGGTTTCGCGTCCTGAACGACGTGTATTCCACGATCTTCACGCACCCGGAAGATCACGCAGGAGAGATGGAGACTTCGTTCGCCCTTGAATTTTTTCCGCACCTCGTGCGCCACAACGCCGACGGTTCGCTCGCTGCTGACGACGGCGCGATGCGGAAGACCGCGTTCGACGCAGTGAATCGCGGATGGGTCTCGATGACGCGTCCCTGGCATCTCCTGACTACAAATACCGGCGCCGGCAACCCACATGCCGCAACGGCGCCGAACGGACGTCGTGTGATGGAACTGCTGGTGGAGCGATTGGCCGGATTTCTCGTGGAACTCTCCGCGCGCGAGATCGACGACCGCTTCCCGTACTGAGCTCGCGCTGTTGAGACGGTGTTGATCGTCGATCGAATTCGCGCTGCCGATGCTGGCCGGCACATTGGCCAGCATCGACGGCCCGGATTCAGTAGATCAACGACAGCTCAACTGAGAACCAGCGCCCACTGATCGCATCGCTGAAGCTGCTGCTGTTATTGCGCAGCGCCGACCGATCCGACGTCGTCAGTCCAACGCTGCCAATGGTGCCGCCGGCTTCGGGCGTCAGTGAGAGGTGACGACCAAGCGGTATCAGCAATCCGAGACTTGCGTTTGCAGTCTGACCACTTCCCTGTCGCGTGGTCGTTGTGCCGCGCGAGGTTGACTGCGATGCGCTCGATTCGCGCAGCACTGTAAGTACCGGCAACAGCGTGAGAGACGACAGCGGCATTGCAGCCGAGAACGTGCCGCCGAAAAAATCACCGATCGGAATGATGCGTGTCGGAACATCCGGACGCTGGACGTTGATCGGTCGCGCATAAAAGCCGTTGAACGCGATCAGTCCACCGCCATCGCGGCCGACGAGGCGCAGCGCGCGCGCTTCGACCGTCACCGCACCGCCGCCCGGATACAGATTCCGTCCGCCGAGTGAGTCGGTGAAACTCTGCGTCATTTCAATTGACGCACCGAGTGTGGTACTCGCGTGCGCACGGCTCACACCGAGCCCGCCGCGCACCGTCGTCCCGCGCCAGCTGACGACGGCGTTGCCACTCGGCTTCGGATCGTACTCCACCCCACCGCGCAGTGAAAGCGATACGCCGTCGCCACCGATCGGCTGCGTGAGCACATAGCGCGTTCCGACGCGAGCCGCCACGCCCAGCAGTGCGGCGTCCAGATCGATGGTACTCGTGCCGACGGCGCCGACGGCCTGAGCATCCTGCGGCCGCAAAGTGCCCGGGAAGGACGACGATTGCGCAAAGACGCGCAGCGTGTCGGCCGCACGCACGGCGACGTCGAACCGGGCGTTGACTGGCGACGCGCCGGAGAACGCGACCTGTGGCCTGTTCGACGCGGCTGAAGTGTCACCGAGATACGAAATCGGCGTGACGTCCACCCGCAGCGTCGTGCGGCCCATGCGCGATGCAAATCGCGTGGCCATGCCCTGTTCGGTCGCGTTGATCTGACCGACGCGATAGCTGCGGAAGGTCGGACGAACGGCAATCGTCTGCCGGGACGTCGCAATCCGAGTGGCCGGGCGGCGTACAGTTTCGAGCGTATCCGCCATCGCCACAGCAATCAGGCTGTCGCGGACGCGCGGAGTGAGCGTGTCACTGCGAATCGTCCGGGCCTGAGCGGCAAGCGGCTGTGCCGGCGCTGCCGTCATCGCCGCAAGTGCGACGATGACGGTCAGCAGCGCGGTGCCGCGTGTTGAAGCACTCATTTTGCGCTGCGCTACTGTCGCAACTCTATGGCGCGGCCGCTTACTGCTTCGGGTTGCGCGACGTGCCGGCCGAATTGCCGGCGTCCGGCGACTCCTTCGCCGTGCGCGAGCGAGCCGGCTTGTCGGAGGATACCGGAGCTGGCTTGTCTGACGTGGTCGACGCGGGCTTGCTGCCGGACGACGGAGGCGCCGGCGTTTCGGTCGACGACGGCGACGGTGCACGCTTGCCTCCCGACGCGGAACCACTGGCCGAAGCGCTGGTCTGCGAGGATGCACTTGCTTTGCGCGCGGTGGCCGCGGCGCTGCCTGATGCATTTGCGTCGGCGGTCATTGATACGCCGCGTGACGAGGGGGCAGGCTGGGGCTTTGCAGCGGGCGTTGACGCTGGGGCTGGCTCGGCGGCCGGCGTCGTAGCAGGCTTCGAGGCAGTCGTCGGTTCGGCCGCCGTTTCCGGCGCCTTCGGATGATGCGATTCACGATAGGCCGTCAGCTCCACCGCCATCTGTTCCGACGACATCGTGCCGGCCTTCACCTGGGAGCGCAGGTCCGACGCCTTCTCACGCAGGCCGTTCTGATAGACGTGCAGTGCGCTTTCGTAGCGTCGCTCGGACGCGCTCAGCGCTCCACCGGCTTGCGCCATATGCGAGCGAGCGGCATCGCGCTGCTCGGGAGTCCGCGCGGCGCGAACGGCAGCCGCTGCTTCGATGCGAGCCTCGAGCTGCAGCTGCCGCTCCGCGGCCTGCGTGCTGGCTGCGGCGGTTGCGGTAGTCAGCACCTGGGCACGGGCAGAAGCCGGCGCAATGGCGAGAGCGAGGGCTGCCAGGGTCAGAATTCGGATCTTCATCGTCGAGTCTCCAGAATGACTGGTGGTTCTGGTTGAGGCGTGAGCAGCTGCGCCGTCAACCAAAAGGCGGGGGAAACTGCCAGCATGCAGACGAACCACGGGCCGGCGCGGATACAGTGACGTCCCAAGCGTTCCCCGACGCGCGGGAGTCACCAAGCTCAACTACGCCAGGCCCTCGGTTTTGGATTTCCGGGAGTGTCCGATCAAGTGCGGCGTCGCGCCCTTGGCCCCGCCCGCCGCCACAGCGATCTTGAGTGCTCACATGACCGAGCGACGCTATACCGACGACGAAGTGGCCGCGATCTTCGAAGCGGCGACTGAGGGCCCGCGATCAACGGCGCTGCAGCGCGGTTCGCCGGATGGACTCACCCTCGCCGACCTGCAGCAGATTGGCGTTCAGGTCGGGCTGG
>JANMWU010000455.1:0-2229 GCA_031380785.1 Gemmatimonadaceae bacterium | reverse complement strand
TTGAAATAGCCGCCGTTGTTCTGCGCTGTGGATGTGAGCTTGAACGTGTACGACGCTCCCATCACCGCCAGAGCTGCCGTGGCGTCCGCCGACGCGCTGGCGTCGTTGATGAGCGGATTGGTCGGGAACCCGCGCGGTGCGCGCAACGATGTCCACACCGCGCGGCTCCACTTGGCGCGTGCGCGAAGGCCGAGCGCCAGCTTCTGCAGATCGGTGTTGGAGAGCGACGTGGCCAGCGTCACGGCCTTGCTGAAATACGCGATCGCCGAGTCGTGCGCGACACGCATGTTGGCCTCGCCGATGCTCGCGCCCGGCACGGTGCGATCGGAGGAGATGATAAAGTCCTCGTAGTTCTCGCCGATGAACAAATAGGCCGTGCCGGCAAAGATGTACGCCCGGGCGAGGTCCACTCTGCTCGGCAGCTTCGTGCCAAACGCTTCGAGCTTGGCGACGGTGTAATCGCCCTGCCACCGCGCCTGGCTCATGTACGGGTAGGTACCGTTGCTGTATTCGTTCACCGGGTCACCGATGTCACCGCCGTTGAGCAGGTTCCAGTACTCGCGTGAACCGGCCCACTGCAATTCGTCGGATGCGGTGCCGGTGACGCCGACGACGCCATTCACGGCGTTGTTCAGCGCACCGCCAAGCCCGTTCACGAGTGCTGCGGCAGCGGTGAAATCGGAAAGCGCATCCTCGGTGACCGCGTTCACGTTTTTCACATCGGTGTTGAACAGCCCGCAGCCGGTCAGCAGCGCGCCGGCTGCCAATGTCATTGCCGCCGTGCGCGCCCGCCGCGGCTGGAGCGTCAGGTACTGCATGAATCGTGTCTGCATGATGCTGTGCGCCCCCTGTTAGAAGCCAAAGTTGACCGAGAAGGAAAAGCGACGCGGAATCGGAACACCGAAGGCATCGGTGCTGGCCAGGAAGTTCTGATCGAGCGTGGATGCGGAGCGATCGATGGCGTTCGTCTCGGGGTCGACACCGGGGTACTTGGTCCACAGCAGCAGGTTGCGTCCTGCCGCCGTCACGCTGAGCGTGCGCGCACCGAGTTTGCTCGCGACCGTCGGGCTGAAGTCGAAGGTCAGTGCCAGCTCGCGCCAGCGCATGAACGTTCCGTCTTTACCTTGGTTGAGCCCTGGCTCCAGCAGGCGACGGTACTTCGTGACGTACTCCGTCGCGGCGGCAACACGCTGTTCCGGCGTGGAGGCCGGGTTGAGCATGATCGCCTGAATGGTCGAGAACTCGATGCGATTTGAGCCGATCGACGGGTGCTGCGAGAGACGGAAGCCGTCAGTCAGGTCCTGCACCTTGAAGCCAGTGCGGTATTCGAACAGGCTCTGGATCCGCCAGTTCTTGTGGAAGCGGTACGTGCCGCCCCATGCACCGGTCCAGTCAGGGAACACCTTGCCGTTGCGCTGCTCAAAGAGAATCCCGGTGCCCTGATAGTCCGCCAGCAAGGGCTGCAGTGTGCTCTGCACGCCTGACGTCTGGATATCGCGCGGCGTCGCAAAGTACGCGAGCAGTTCTGCCTGCGTGGCGGCGGTTCCGCGACCGTTGAAATTGATCGGCAGCTCTGACGCGGGGTTGTAGCAGGCAATGGGCTTGCCAGCCTTGTTGGTGGCGGGTCCACCAGACGGGCAGGCCGTCGCCAGCAGCGGCTCGTATATCGAGCCGAGTGGATCGTGATCCTTCAGGAAACCTCTGTACCGGAAGTACCCGATCTTGATTGGCGGTGCGCCGCCCAGCGTGTCCAGCGTCTGTTTCAGGAAGGCGGCGTTCGCAAAGAGCTCGAGGCTGGTCGTCGCCGTGCGAATCGGGAAAACGCGCAGGTTGAGTTCGAGGCCGTTGGCCGAAATCTGGCCGATGTTCGTCAGCTGCGTGTTGCGGAATCCGCCGGAGCTCGGGAACTGACGCGAGATGAGCGCGTCACGCACCTTGCGATCCCAGTACGTGAATTCGAGCGCGAGTCGGTTGTCGAACAAGCCGGCTTCAAATCCGTATTCTTTCTCGGTGGAGATTTCCGGCTTCAGATCCTGACTTCCGAGGTTTTGCGGGCCGAGGCCGGCGCCGAACTCGGAGGTGAGTGGTGCGAAGGTGGTGAACTTGTCGAACGCACCGGGTTGACGACCCGACCGCCCGACGGCGGCGCGGAAGCGCAACGTGGAAAGGGTTGAGGAATTCCACGACTTGCGATCCGAGGGAACGATGGAAAGCGACGCTTTCGGATAA
>JANMWU010000420.1:0-2662 GCA_031380785.1 Gemmatimonadaceae bacterium | reverse complement strand
CGTGGAGCGAATCACCACATCGACGAGGCCGGGAATCACAGCCGGTGGCCGCACCAGCACGCGCAAACCGTACGGGCCCGCTGTGCCATCCTGCACGACGATCGTGTTGCCGATGTGCGCGCTCGTGGTCAGCCACACGCCAACAAGAGCGCACAACGCAACACCGCGCCGGCCGATCTTCATCGCTTGACCTGGCGCAGCCATGCGCCCCACCAGAGACCGATGCGCGCGGTGACGATCGACACCGGAATTGAGATGATCAGCATGTTCACCAGCGTGGCGCGCACGCCACCCTCATCGGTCCAGAACTCACGCCGACCGATAAGGTATTCGGCGGGCTCCGAATAGCTGCCCAAGCCGCCGCCGAAGAACGCGTTCCGGCCGAGTTCAGTCGCCTCGAGCGAACCGAATGGCCACTGTACCGCAGCCAGCGCGACAATCATCACGACGCCAAGCGGAATCGCCGTCAGCCAATCGCTGCGAGTCTCCATCTTACGCGTCACCAGATCGATCGCGAACGCCGGCACAACGAGCAGCAGCGGAAAAAAGAGCGGCACCATCTGCGTCACGGTGTGCCCGATGGGCCCGAGCCTCGGCGTCGCCGGGAAGAGCGGCAGAATCCAGACCTGCGCGGCCATGATGGCCATGTAGAACAGCGCCGTCACCGTTGCGGGCCAGCGCAACTGTGACGCGCGAGACGCCGCAACCAGAAACAGCGCACAGACGCCACCGGTCACGGTGTAGAACTGCGCGCTGTGCATCTGCTGCACGAACGTGTGCTCGGTGATCGCGATCATGCCGAGCGTCAGCAGCACGCCTCCCGCAAATGCAACCAGCGTCGCACGTGACGTTGACGCGCCGTCAGAATTCTGAGCCGACGCGGCCATCACCTGCGCCCCGATCAGAATACCGAGCAGTCCGCACAGCAACACAACATGCGGCGGGCTGAGAATCTGGACATCGAGTCCGTAAGCGTCGTGCCACCAGTTGTCGAATGGCGCCGACGTGAGCATCGCAAACGCGCCCCAGATGCAGATCCAGCCGCCCATCGGGCCGGTGAAGAACTTCCAGATGCGAACACCGTCGTGCTGATGGGCGTCGCGCTGCCAGAATGAATTGGCGAGGACGCGCGCGCCGCACGACATGCCGGCAAGGGTGCCGCCGAAATAGATGGCCATGTGCGCCGGCGTCCAGAACGTGTCGCGACCGATGCTGCGGTGCCACGAAATGTCCCAGATCAGGCCGATCAGGATGCTGGTGGCGCCGACGACAACGGCGGTCAGGTGCAGCGGGATATCGCGGGCGGTGGCGGCGGAGCGGGCGGTGGCTGCGGGGGTGAGCAGCGAGGTGGCCATGATGACGTTGGGTCGGCGGGAGGCGTGGGGCGCGTGCCGAAAAGTACGTCATTCAGGGGAAACGGGTTCCAGCCGCAGCATCCCGACCGGCCTCGCTCACGGCGCCCGTGACGTACGGGCCGAGCCGGGGAGCCGCGCATAGCGTCCGTCGAAGGTGCTTTTCCACGTTGTCCCGCCGTCCTCCGACGCTTCGAACAACTGGCGAACGGTATCCGCAGCGATATGTAAGAACGTCAGCTTCTGCAGCACTCGCTTTCCGTGCGCGCCGAGCGTCCACCCGGTGAATCGCATTGCGCCGTCGACGAAATGGCCCTCATAGTCCAGCGACCCGCCGTCAGCGGAAATCCACACCTGCCGCCACCGTCGGCCAGTCGGCGCGCTGAAAGGCGGAATCAGCCTTGGCGACCGATTGGCCGTTGAGCGATCCGCTGCTGAGTGCGATCAGCAGCGATGTACGCGCGGAGGAAATGTGCAGCATGGAAAGTATGACCCGCGGCTCGGTGAAACCGTTGCTGGACCAACGGACGATCGCACGTCAGCAGAACCACGGCAAATTCGTTGGCCACGAAGTCAGAGGGGTGCAGTCGCTGATGTCGTCATGACTTCTCCCTGCGCGCCGGGATGCGTGCGGTGGTTCGCTACTGTATTCATCAGCACCGCGGCTGGTTATAACGTGAAGTTGGTCGTCCAGCACGCTTCGCCCTCCGCCGACTCCCGCCATGTCCGCCGACACGACTCATCTTGCGCCTGAACCCGCATCCGTCGGCCGCTGCGCGGTTCGCGTACGCGGCGGCGTGCAAGGCGTTGGCTTCCGACCATTTGTGCACGGCCTTGCAACGCAACTCGGTCTGGCTGGGTTCGTCGGTAACGACAACGATGGTGTTTTTATCGAGGTCGAAGGTGTGGCATCACGGCTCGATGCATTTCTCTCCAGGCTGCGAGACGAGGCGCCGCCACTTGCACACATCGATTCGATTGATGTGAACTCCACACCGGCGATTGGGTCGACTGGATTTGCAATCGTCAGCAGCCGGCACGATCCCGCGCACGTGACACCCGTGTCGCCTGATGTGGCGACCTGCGTCGACTGTCTCCGCGAGTTGGGCACGCCGATCGATCGGCGCTTCGCATATCCGTTCATCAATTGCACCAATTGCGGACCGCGGTACACCATCGTCACCGCTTTGCCGTATGATCGCGCGCAGACGTCGATGTCGCGCTTCACGATGTGTGCGGCGTGCGCGACGGAATACAACGACCCGGCCAATCGTCGGTATCACGCGCAGCCGAACGCCTGTCCGCAATGC